>JAFBAM010000013.1 GCA_019247755.1 Sphingomonas sp. | reverse complement strand
GGCTCCGCCGACATGATCGTCACCGCCGCCCGAACTGCCGGTTCGCCGGGCGAGACGGACGGCATCACCTTGTTCGCTGTGCCGAAGGACGCCGGCGGGCTCGAAGTCGAAAGCGCGGCACTGGTCGATAGTTCGAAGGCGGCGCGGCTGACCTTCAATGACGTCGCGCTTGATGCCGATGCGGTGATCGGCGAGGTCGACGCCGGCTGGCAGCCGTTGAAGCGCGCGCTATCGGCGGGGAGCGCCGGCGCTTCCGCCGAGCTGGTGGGGGTCGCATCGGGCGCCTCGTCAATGACGCTCGAATACCTTCGCCAGCGCAAGCAGTTCGGCAAGCTGATCGGCGAGTTCCAGGCGCTGCAGCACCGCGCCGCGCACCTCTACGGCGAGGTCGAGATTGCACGTGCTGCCGCGTTCAAGGCTGCGCAGCTCATCGATTCAGGCGACGAGCGCGCTGACCTCTACGTCTCGGTCGCCAAGGCCAAGGCTGCCGAAGTCGCCAACCTCGCAGTGCGCGAAGGGGTGCAGATGCATGGCGGCATCGGCATGACCGACGAGCATGACATCGGCCTCTTCATGAAGCGCGAGGCGGTGCTCGGTGAATTGTTCGGCGATGTCTATTATCACCGCGAACGGGTGGCGGCGCTGAGCGGCTACTAACCGCGCGCCTTGAAGCCGCCGATGATGCCGAGGATGAATGCGGTGACGAGCGCCAGCTGCACTTTTCCGTCGGGATCGCTCCAGCCGAAATACCTGCCACCCCAACCGACCAACGCAACGAACATCGCAATCGCAATAGCGCCGACCATGCGATAACTCCTCCCCCGCCGGTGAAGAACTGACCGGCTCGTGTCCATTCTGGTTGATCAAGGTAAACAGAGTCTAAAGCTTGCCCCGTTTCCAGGCGCTGGCCATAGGGGCGCACGACCGGCAAAACCAAGGCGAAACCATGAAAGCGCGCGTGTTCATCACCTTGAAGAACGGGGTCCTCGACCCGCAAGGCAAGGCCATCCATCACGCCCTCGAAGGGCTCGGTTTTTCGGGCGTCAACGACGTCCGCGCCGGCAAGATGATCGAGCTCGACCTGGTCGACGGCACCAGCGACGGCGACATCGAGGACATGTGCCGCAAGCTGCTAGCAAATACGGTCATCGAGAATTTCCGGATCGAGCGGCTGGAGAACGCATGAACAGCGCCGTCATCGTCTTTCCCGGTTCCAACTGTGACCGCGACCTCGCGGTCGCGCTGGAAACGGTCACGGGCCGGAAGCCGGCGATGGTTTGGCACAAGGACAGCGAGCTTCCCGACGGCGTCGAGTTCATCGGTATCCCCGGCGGTTTCTCCTACGGCGATTACCTCCGTTCGGGAGCGATGGCCGCGCGCTCGCCGATCATGCGCGCGGTCAAGGATGCCGCTGATCGCGGCGTGCCGGTGATCGGCATCTGCAACGGTTTCCAGGTGCTGACGGAAGCCGGGCTTCTCCCAGGCGCCCTGATGCGCAACTCGGGGCTCCACTATATCTGCCGGCCGGTGAAGGTCACCGTCGAGAACAGCCAGACGCTCTTCACCAACGGTTATGAGCGTGGGGAACAACTGCTCATCCCCATCGCGCATCACGACGGAAATTATCAGGCTGACGCCGACACGCTCGACCGACTGGAAGGCGAAGGCCGCGTTGTCTTTCGCTACGGCGAGGAGTGCAACGGATCGGCGCGGTCGATCGCCGGCATTCTCAACGCGAACGGAAATGTGCTCGGCTTGATGCCGCATCCGGAACGAGCGTTCGAGCTCGCCCATGGTTGCACCGACGGACGCCGGCTGTTCGAAGGCCTGGTGGAGACGGTCAACGCTTAGCTCCTGGCGCTGCTACGTCATCGCGACAGGCATCGTCTTCGCACTGATGTTCGTCGCCCACGTAGCCCGCGTCTTCGTCGAAGGCAGCGGGATCCTCCGCGAGCCGATGATTATCGTGACGTCGATACTCTCGCTGGGCCTCGCGATATGGGCCTTCCTGCTGGTCAGACGTCCGTCGTGAACGGTGTGAAGTCCGTCCCGACGTCATAGACATCGACGCCTTCGCGGCGCTTCAGCCAGCCGACGACCGCATAGGTGACCGGCGTCAGTAGAGCCTCCCAGCTGACCTTGAGGATGAATTGGCTGAGCATCACCGCGCCCAGAGCGGCGACCGGCCAGTCCGGCATTCCGTAAAAGGCCAGCGGATAGAAGATCAGGCTGTCCGCCCCCTCGCCGACGATCGTGCTGCCGATCGTTCGGGTCCAGAGGTACTTGCCGTCGGTCCAGATCTTCATCTTGGCCAGCACGACTGAGTTCAGGAAATCACCCACGAAGAAGGCCGCCATCGACGCAAAGATGATCCGCCATCCTGAGCCAAACACTCGCTCATAGGCCGCCTGGCCCGTCCACCCCTCCGCAACCGGCAGGTGGACGACCGTCTGCTCCATCACCGCCATGAACAGCAGGGCCGCAAATCCTGCCCAGAGCGCCCGGCGGGCGCGTGCAAAGCCGTACACCTCGGTCAGAACGTCATCGATGACGTAGGAGATCGGAAAGAACAGGATGCCCGCACCGAACGGCCAGGCACCGATGCCCGGCAGGTTCACGAAGCTCCGCTTTTCCGCGCCGATCACGTTCGACAGCAGCAGCACCACCACGAATGCGACCATCACGAAGTCGAAGTATCGGAAGCGCGCGCCGTGCATCGCGCGTGCCTCGACATGCTTTAGATGCGCATCCGTCATGAACGGAGGCGTAGCGCGGTTCCGCTACGCGTCAATTCCGGTTACGTGGCCGGTACGCGCCCGTAGCTCAGTTGGATAGAGCACGAGCCTTCTAAGCTTGAGGTCGTAGGTTCGAATCCTACCGGGCGCGCCAACCTCCGCATGAGTTTGCCTCAGGTTTCTTCAGCGCCGCAAAGTCTGTGGAGGCATTCCTCCAGCTTGGCTGGCGTGAACGGCTTCAACAGGACATCGACGCCTTCCGCGCGCTCGCTGATAGCATCTGCTTCGGCATAACCGGTGATGATCAGGGCTGGAACGTTCGGACAATGCTCGCGGGCCTCCCGGAGGAACTCGATTCCAGACTGATGAGGCATCGCGTAATCGCTGATCACCAGATCGTAGTCGCAGTCGCCGCCTTTCAGCGTATCCAAGGCCTCGGGCCCATTGGCGGCTTCGGTGACGGTGTGACCAAGGTCGGCAAGCAGGGCGGCTGTCGTGCTCCTTACCTCGGGATGGTCGTCGACCAGCAGGACCCGCAGTGCACGCAGCGGCGGCAGGTTCTGTTGCTGCTTCGGCTTGTTCGGACTCGCGGTGTCGTCGAGCGGCGCTCGCGGCAGCCATAGTTCTGCGATCGTTCCCGTCCCTACCTCGCTCTTCAGGCGAAACGCACCATTGGATTGCTTGGCGAAGCCATAGACCATGCTGAGCCCGAGTCCGCTGCCCTTGCCCGCCTCCTTGGTCGTGAAAAAAGGCTCCAGCACCTTTTCGAGATCATTCGCCGAAATCCCAGTACCGGTATCAGTCACCGTCAGTAGGACGTAGTCGCCGACTGGGAGCTCTGCCCAATTATTCGCGCGAAGCTCGTGATTCACAGCCTCCACAGTCACAGTGCCCCCCTCGGGCATGGCATCGCGAGCGTTGATGATGAGGTTCACGAGCGCGAGCTCGAGCTGGGCCTGGTCTGCGAATGCTGTCCAAACATCATCGTCGACGGCCCATTCGATGTTCACGAGCCCGCCGAGGGTGTGCGTGAGCAGGTCTGACACCGCGTTGCGGAGGGCGACGATGCCGATCGGCTTTGGTTCAAGCTTTTGCCGTCGGGCGAACGCGAGTAATCGTCGCACCAGCTCGCTGCCTTGCTCGGCAGCGCGTTTGGTCATGTTAAGGATGCGCTTTTGCTCGTCCTCAAGCGCGGCACGCTTGTCGAGCAGGCTGAGGCCACCGATCACAGCGGCAAGCAAATTGTTGAAATCGTGCGCGATACCGCCGGTAAGTTTGCCGATCGCGTCCATCTTCTGCGCCTGGATCAGCTGGCTTTCGAGCGAACGCTGCTCGGTGATGTCCGCTAGGGTTCCGGCGAATTCGATCGGCTTGCCCTCCGCATCGGTCAGCAAAACCGCCTGATCGAGGAAATGCTTGTACGTCCCATCGGCACACTGCCAGCGGTACTCCACCGAGAGCCTTCCGGTCTTCTGACGAAGGTCGAGACTTGCGAGCACACGCTCGCGATCGTTAGGATGGAGCCGCTCGGCCCAGAGGCCGGGCTGCCTCGCGATTTCGTCGTAACTAAACCCGGTAATCTTTTGCAGGTCGCCGCTGACGTAGTCGGGCCAACGGGTCGTCCGCTCGAACGGTTCGAGATAAAGCACCATGGGCAACGACTGGATAATCGCTGCCTCGCGCTGCTCGGCCCGGCGCAGCTCCTGCTCAGCGCGCAGCCGTTCGGCATTGGCACGAATGGTGGCGTCAAGCAGTGCTTGCTCTTGGCGGGCTTTGCGCTCGACCTCCTTGGACTTGGCGAACAGGTCAACGAACACCGCGACTTTCGACCGCAGCACCACCGGATCCACCGGCTTGAAAACATAGTCCACCGCACCCATCGCGTAGCCGCGCAGCAGGTGTTCGGCTTCCTTGTTTACAGCGGACAGGAAGACGATCGGGATGCCCTTGGTCTGGTCGCGGCTACGCACGATCTGCGCAGTTTCATAGCCGTCCATTCCGGGCATGTAGACGTCGAGCAATATGACCGCGAACTCCCCTTTGAGCAGGTGCCGAAGCGCCTCTTCTCCCGATCGCGCCGGCACGATTTCCCCGAGGTCTTCAAGGATGCTCTGCATGGCGAGGAGATTCCGCTCGTCGTCGTCAACGAGGAGGACGCGCGGTCGCTCAGCCTCGATTGCGCTTTCGACCTCCGGCTTCCGGAGCGCCTGCACCGGAATTTCTGTCACCGGCAGGTTCATCTCCTACTCCGCTGCCTCCAGCGGCACGAGCTCTGCCGCTTCCGCGGATTGCCCCCGCGATCGGGCCACCCAGACGCGTAGAAGGGCCAGCAGAAGTTCTATGTCTACAGGCTTGGCGATATAATCCGACGCACCGGCATCGAGGCACTTCTGCCGGTCGCCCTTCATGGCCTTGGCAGTAACGGCAATCAGTGGGAGGTCAGAGAGCTCAGGCCGTTTCCTGACCTCCTGCATTGTCTCGTAGCCATCCATCTCCGGCATCATGATGTCGATCAATGCGACGTCTACGCCGGGCGTCTGTTCAAGAATGAGGATTCCGTCCTTTCCCCGCTCAGCGTGAAGGACTTCCACTTCATGGCTTTCCAAAACGCTCGTCAGCGAGAAGATGTTTCGGATGTCGTCATCGACGATCAATACCTTGGCTCCGGCAAGCTCGGCGATTTGCCGCTGCGGCGGTGCCTTCGCCTTGCGCTTTGGCCTTTGCGACTGCGAATGCTCTCGAAGGTCGGCGAATACACGAACGAGTTGCTCGCGCTCGGCGGGCTTCTCGGTGATTCCGAACGCACCCATGCCGATCACGGAGTGACTGTGATCCACGCCTGAGATCACATGGATCGGCACGTGACTGGTCTGCGGATCGTGCTTCAGCAAATCCAGCAACACGAACCCGTCGATGTCGGCCAGCCCAAGGTCCAGCGTGATCGCAGTGGGCTGGAGCTTCCGCGCCATCGCCAGCGTGCCCGCACCCGCCGTTGAGACGACGCCCTTGAGACCGGCCTCGTGCGCCGCGTCCAGCAGGATCGAGGCAAAGGTCGGGTCGTCCTCGACGATCAGCACGAACGGGTCCTTGCCCAATTCGTCCCGATCATCATTGACCTCGAAGCCGGTCGGCAGCGCGGAAGGGATGACCGCCCCGCTATTGTCGTATCGCGCCGGCGCGCCAATCACGCCGGCCGCTGCCACAGCTTCGGCTTCCATCGGAATGTAGAGTGTAAACGTTGAGCCCTCGCCCGGCTTCGAACGGACCTGGAGTTCACCGCCGAGCAGGCGCGCGATCTCACGACTGATCGAAAGACCAAGACCGGTGCCACCATATTTTCGGCTGGTCGTGCCGTCCGCCTGCTGGAACGCTTCGAAGATGAGCTTCTGCTTGTCCTCTGGGATGCCGATGCCGGTGTCCACGACCGTGATCTCGATCGCGCGGCTCGCGTTGCGGAGGACCGGATGGGTCACGCTCCAGCCCTTGTCCGCGGGGCGAACGCCGAGCGTGACGCTGCCCCTTGAGGTGAACTTGAACGCGTTCGAAAGCAGGTTGAGCACGATCTGCTGCAGCCTCTTTTCATCCGTGCGGATGTTCTGGGGCAGCTTGGGATCGAACTTGACGTTGAAGTCGAGGCCCTTGTCCGAAGCAAGCTGGCGGAACGTCCGTTCCATGTGTTGCTTGAGGTGCTGGACCGGCATCTCGCCCACCTCGATCGACACCGTCCCGGACTCGATCTTCGACAGGTCGAGGATGTCGTTGATCAGGTTCAGCAGGTCCGAACCCGCCGAGTTGATCGTCCGCGCGAACTCGACCTGCTTCTCATTCAAATTGCCCTGCGTGTTGTCGGATAGCAGCTTCGACAGGATCAGCAGTGAATTGAGCGGCGTCCGCAGCTCGTGGGACATGTTCGCGAGGAACTCGGACTTGTACTTCGAGGTCAGCGCGAGCTGCTCCGCTTTCTCCTCGAGCGCGCGCCGCGCCATTTCGATTTCGAGATTCTTGGCTTCGACCTGCCGCTTCTCGTTCTCGAGCGCGACCGCCTTGTCCTGAAGCTCCTCGTTGGTGCTGTGCAGCTCTTCCTGCTTGGTCGTGAGCTCGGTTTGGCGCGCTTGAAGCTCGGTCGTCAGCAGCTGCGACTGCTTCAACAGCCCCTCCGTGCGCATCGTCGCCGCAATCGTGTTGAGCACGATGCCGACGGATTCCATGAGCTGGTCGAGGAAGCTTTGGTGGGTCTCGTTGAACTCGTTGAACGAAGCGAGCTCGATCACCGCCTTCACCTCATCTTCAAACAGCGCCGGGAGAATGTTGACGTTGGCCGGCTTGGCATTGCCCAGCCCAGAGCCGATGCGAATGAAGTCGGGCGGCACGTCCTTCAGGAGGATCGGCCGCCGGTCGGCCGCAGCCTGCCCGATCAGCCCTTCGCGCAGCGAGAATTCCTGCTTCAGCTGGTTGGGATTCTCCGCACCGTAACTCGCGACGAGCTCCAGCTTGGTCTCGTCCTCCTCGCGTTTGGTGACGTAAAACACGCCGTACTGCGCGTTCACCAGCGGCGCGAGCTCCGACATGATGAGGTTCGACACGGTTGCGAGATCGCGCTCGCCCTGGAGCATTCGGCTGAAGCGGGCGAGGTTGGTCTTGAGCCAATCCTGCTCCGCATTCTTGAGCGTCTGTTCCTTAAGGTTCGAGATCATCTCGTTGATCGTGTCCTTGAGCGCCGCCATCTCGCCCGACGCCTCCACGGCGATGGAGCGGGTAAGGTCGCCCTTGGTCACGGCGGTCGCCACTTCGGCGATCGAGCGCACCTGGTTCGTCAGGTTCGCCGCGAGCTGGTTCACGTTGTCTGTAAGGTCGCGCCACAGGCCTGCTGCACCGGGCACGCGCGCCTGCCCGCCGAGCTTGCCCTCGATGCCGACCTCGCGGGCCATGTTGGTGACCTGGTCGCCGAAGGTCGACAGCGTATCGATCATGAAGTTGATGGTGTCGGCGAGCGCCGCGATCTCGCCCTTGGCGTCGAACGTCAGCTTTCGGTTGAGGTTGCCCTGCGCCACCGCGGTCACGACCTCCGCGATGCCGCGCACCTGATTGGTAAGGTTGGTCGCCATCAGGTTGACGTTGTCGGTGAGGTCCTTCCACGTACCGCCGACGCCGGGCACCTGCGCCTGGCCGCCCAGCTTGCCTTCGGTGCCGACTTCCCGCGCCACGCGGGTCACCTCGCTCGCGAACGCGTTCAGCTGATCGACCATGGTGTTGATCGTATTCTTCAGAGCGAGGATCTCGCCCTTCACGTCCACCGTAATCTTCTTGGAAAGGTCGCCCTTCGCCACCGCCGTGGTCACGTCGGCGATGTTGCGCACCTGACCCGTCAAGTTCGCGGCCATGAGGTTCACGTTATCGGTGAGGTCGGCCCACGTACCCGCGACGCCGCGCACCTGGGCCTGCCCGCCGAGTTTGCCCTCGGTACCGACTTCGCGCGCCACGCGCGTGACCTCGGACGCGAATGAATTCAGCTGGTCCACCATCGTATTGATGGTGTTCTTGAGCTCGAGGATTTCCCCCTTCACGTCGACGGTGATTTTCTTCGACAAGTCGCCGAGCGCCACGGCCGTGGTCACTTCGGCGATGTTACGCACCTGACCAGTCAGGTTCGCCGCCATGGCGTTCACGTTGTCGGTCAAATCCTTCCACGTGCCGCCGACGCCCGGCACCTGCGCCTGTCCGCCTAGCTTGCCTTCGGTGCCGACTTCGCGGGCCACGCGAGTCACTTCGGACGCGAACGCGTTGAGCTGGTCCACCATCGTGTTGATGGTGTCCTTCAGCTCCAGGATTTCGCCCTTCACATCGACCGTGATCTTCTTGGAGAGATCGCCGCGGGCCACCGCGGTCGTCACCTCGGCGATGTTACGCACCTGACCAGTCAGGTTGCCGGCCATCAGGTTCACATTGTCGGTCAAATCGGCCCAGGTTCCCGCGACACCTTCGACGCGCGCCTGGCCGCCGAGCTTCCCTTCCGTTCCCACCTCGCGCGCCACGCGGGTCACTTCGCTGGCGAAGCCGTTGAGCTGATCGACCATCGTGTTGATGGTGTTCTTGAGGGCGAGGATTTCGCCCTTCACGTCGACGGTGATCTTCTTCGAAAGGTCGCCCTTCGCCACCGCGGTCGTCACCTCGGCGATATTGCGAACCTGACCGGTCAGATTCGCGGCCATCAGGTTCACGTTGTCGGTCAAGTCGGCCCAGGTGCCAGCGACGCCTTCCACCTGCGCCTGCCCGCCGAGCTTTCCTTCAGAACCCACTTCGCGCGCCACGCGCGTCACTTCGGACGCGAACGAGTTCAGCTGGTCCACCATCGTGTTGATGGTGTCCTTGAGCTCGAGGATCTCGCCCTTCACGTCCACGGTGATCTTCTTGGACAAGTCGCCGCGAGCGATAGCGGTCGTGACTTCAGCAATGTTGCGGACCTGGCCCGTCAGATTGTTCGCAAGCTGGTTCACATTGTCGGTAAGGTCAGCCCAGGTTCCGGCGACGCCCGGCACCTGCGCCTGTCCGCCAAGTTTGCCCTCGGTGCCGACCTCGCGCGCCACGCGGGTCACCTCGGACGCGAAACCGTTCAGCTGGTCGACCATCGTGTTGATGGTGTTCTTCAGCTCCAGGATTTCGCCCTTCACGTCGACGGTGATCTTCTTCGACAGGTCGCCCTTCGCGACCGCGGTCGTCACCTCTGCGATGTTACGCACCTGGCCGGTCAGATTATCGGCCATCAGGTTCACGTTGTCGGTAAGGTCCTTCCACGTGCCGGCGACGCCTTCGACGCGCGCCTGGCCGCCGAGCTTCCCTTCCGTACCCACCTCGCGCGCCACGCGTGTCACTTCGCTCGCAAAGCCGTTCAGCTGGTCCACCATGACGTTGATGGTGTTCTTGAGCTCGAGGATTTCGCCCTTCACCTCGACGGTGATCTTCTTCGACAAGTCACCGCGAGCCACGGCCGTCGTCACTTCGGCGATGTTACGCACCTGACCCGTAAGGTTGGTCGCCATCGCGTTCACATTGTCGGTCAGGTCCTTCCAGGTGCCGGCCACGCCCTTCACCTTGGCCTGGCCGCCGAGTTTGCCCTCGGTGCCCACTTCGCGGGCCACGCGCGTCACTTCCGACGCGAAAGAGCCCAATTGCTCCACCATCGTGTTCACGACCTTGCCGATGCGGAGGAACTCACCGCGCAGCGGGCGACCGTCGATCTCGACAGACATGCTTTGCGAAAGGTCGCCCTTGGCGACCGAGCCGATTACCCGCGCGACCTCGGTGGTCGGCTGCACCATGTCCTCGATCAGCTCGTTGACCGAGCGGACCGCAGTCTCCCACCCGCCGCGCGCATTCTTGACGCGCCCGCGCTGGGTGATCTTGCCTTCCTTGCCGACGACTTTGGAAAGACGCTCGAACTCCTGCGTCATTTCCTCGTTGAGTGAGACGACCTCGTTGAAGATGCTGGCGATCTCGCCGTCGACGCCGTCAACTTCTTCGGGCAGGCGAACGGAGAAATCACCGCGGCGCAGCGCACGCAATGCACTGACGAGCTGACGGCGATCAATGAAGTCGCGCGGGGCCTGGATGTTCACTCAACTCTCCGTGTGGTTTTACTCCCCCACCCCGGTTGATCCAATGCAGCCCCCCGGCTGCGAAGTGCATAATAGCAAAAGATTCGCTTTATGCTTCCTTAAAATGTGAGATTGGTCAATTTTCGCGGGATCGATCACGCATGGCTGAAACGCGCCGACCACTCGGGAAAAGCCTTTATTTTCAGGTACTAGTTGCGGTCGCGTTAGGCGTTCTGGTCGGCTGGCTGTGGCCGCCGGTCGGCGCGTCGTTAAAGCCGCTCGGCGACGGCTTCATCAAATTGGTCAAGATGATCATCACGCCGGTCATCTTCCTTACTGTTGTTACGGGCATCGCCGGCATGCGAGACCTTGGTGCGTTCGGCCGCATTGCTGCCAAGGCCCTCGGCTATTTCATTGTTGTTTCTACGCTTGCACTTGCGGTCGGGCTGCTCGTCGGCAACCTCGTTCAGCCCGGCGCGGGCCTCAACGTCAATGTCTCGACGCTCGATACAAGCAAGGTCGCGACCTACGTCAGCGAGGCGAAGGAAACGACCGTCACCGGCTTTCTCCTGAACATCATCCCCGACACGATGTTCAGCGCATTCACCTCCGGCGAGATTCTGCAGGTCCTGCTGGTCTCGATCCTGTTCGGCATCGCGCTGGCGATGCTGGGCGATCGCGGCGACCGGCTGCTCGACGCCCTTCGAACAGTCACCGCGGTCGTGTTCCGGGTTGTCCGCATCCTGATGTACGCCGCTCCGGTCGGCGCCTTTGGAGCGATGGCCTTCACCATCGGCCAGTACGGCATCGGCAGCCTCGCCAACCTCGCCGAACTGATCGTCACCTTTTACGCCACGGCTTTGCTGTTCGTGGTGGTCGTCCTCGGGCTCATCGCCCGGGCGGTCGGCTTCTCGATCTTCTCGCTGATCCGCTACATCAAGGATGAGCTGCTGCTGGTGCTCGGCACCTCCAGCTCCGAAAGCGCGATGCCGCTGCTGATGGAGAAGCTCGAGGCCGCGGGCGTCCCGAAGCCCATCGTCGGCCTCGTCGTCCCCGCCGGCTACTCCTTCAACCTCGACGGAACCAACATCTACATGTCGCTCGCGGCACTGTTTATCGCCCAGGCGACGAACACCCACCTGACCTTCGGCCAGGAACTGCTGCTGATGGCCGTGGCCATCCTGAGCTCAAAGGGCGCCGCGGGCGTGACCGGCTCCGGCTTCATCGTGCTCGCCGCGACGCTATCGGTCGTCCCCGCAATCCCGGTCGCAGGAATGGCGCTGATCCTCGGCGTCGACCGGTTCATGAGCGAATGCCGCTCCCTCACCAACTTCGTCGGCAATGCGGTCGCGACCATCGTCGTCGCGCGCTGGGAGAAGGCTGTCGACCTGGACCAGCTGCGAAAGGTGCTGAGCTCTGCCGGCGAGCCGACCGACGCGGAGAGCGACCGCCTGCAGCTGCAGCGCTAGGGGACCAGCTTCCCCGGATTCATGATGCCGAGCGGGTCGAGCGCCTGCTTGATCGCGCGCAGTGCGTGAATCCGTCCCGGCGGCGCCAGCCGTGCGAATTCCGCTCGCTTCAGCTGGCCGATCCCGTGCTCGGCCGAGATCGATCCGCCGGCTGCCGTGACGAGGTCGTCGACCATCTGCGTGACCTTCTCGCCCTCGCTCTCATACCAGCCTGGCGCCGCGTGGCTCCCCGCCCGTACGTGGAAGTGAATGTTCCCATCGCCCAAGTGCCCGAACCCGCTGGCGACCACGCCCGGGAACGCCTGCTCCACCTTGGACGCCGCTTCGGTGATGAAGGCCGGCATGTCGGCGACCGCGACCGAGATGTCGTGCGCCAGCGTCTGGCCTTCCGCCCGCTCGGCTTCCGAGATCGCGTCCCGGATCTTCCAGAACGCATCGGCCTGCGCCTCGTTCGAGGCGAGCACAGCATCGCCGATGATGCCCGCCTGTAACGCTTCGTCGAGCAGCCGCTCGAGTTCGGCGCCAACATCTGCTTCGGGCTCGCTCGTGGTGGCCTCCACCAGCACGTGCCACGCATGCGTCGCCGACAACGGCGGTCGCGTCCCCGGAATATGCTTGAGGACCAGCTCCAGCGAATCCTGCGGCACCAGCTCGAATCCTTCGATGCTCCCCGTCCGCGCCTCGAGGAAACGCAGCAACTCCAGCGCTTTGGCCGGACTGTCTAACCCGACCCAGGCGACGGCTCGCCCGGCGATTGCGGGCACCAGCTTCAGCGCGACCGCGGTCACCACGCCCAGCGTCCCCTCCGCACCGATCAGCAGCTGGTCGAGGCTGTAGCCCCGATTGTCCTTCTTGAGACCTGAGAGCCCGTCGTGAATTGATCCGTCGGGCAGCACCGCCTCAACCCCCGCGACCAGCGCACGCATCGTCCCGAATTTCAGCACTTGCGTTCCGCCAGCATTGGTCGAGGTCAGCCCACCGATCGTGCAGCTCCCCCGCGCACCGAGCGTAAGCGGAAAGCGAAGCCCGGCTTGATGCGCAGCCTCGTGCAGCGTCTCCAGCACGACGCCCGCTTCCGCCACCGCCAACCGGTTCGCTGCACTAATCGACCGGATCCGGTTCATTCGCCGCATCGAAAGCAGAATCGCGCTGCCGTCGGCAGGCGGCGTGGCGCCGGCGGCCATTCCGGTGTTTCCACCCTGCGGGACAAGCGGCACCCGATGCTCTGCCGCGAGCCTGACGATCTCCACGACCTCCTCCAGCGTCGAAGGCATGACCATCGCCCGTGAAGTACCGTGCACCCGGCCGCGCCAGTCGCTGACCCATGGCTCGATGTCCCTTGGGTCGGAAATGACGATCTTCGGACCAAGCCTTTGCTCGGCGTCGGCGATCAGCTGCGACACTGCATCCATGGCGGCAGCCGCTTGGCATGGGCTGCGATGCGCGTCAAAGCGCGGCAATGGACACGCCGCCGATCACGCTCGTCGTCGCCCGCGCACAAAACGGCGTAATCGGCCGCGACGGCAAACTGCCCTGGCACCTTTCGGCCGATCTTAAGCGGTTCAAGACGCTGACGATGGACACGGTGATGCTGATGGGGCGCAAGACGTTCGAGAGCCTGCCTGGGCTTTTGCCGGGACGCCGCCATGTCGTCTTGACCCGCAATTCCTTCTGGCACGCGGAAGGCGCACACGTTGCGCACGATATCGAGGAGGCGCTGATCCTCGCCGATGGAAAGCCGCTATCCGTGATCGGCGGCGCCGACATTTTCGCTTTGTTCCTGCCGCTGGCGAACCGGATCGAATTGACGGACGTGCTTGCGGATGTGCCTGGCGACACATTGATCGATGATCCACGCGAGAGTGGCGATTGGCGCGTGACCTTTTCGGTGGAACATCCCGCCGCAGAGGGTCAGCCCGCGTTCCGTTTCGTTACGC
>JAFBAM010000075.1 GCA_019247755.1 Sphingomonas sp. | reverse complement strand
CAGCGGAGCTAGATCATTGCCGCCGAAGTGACTGAATGCCCATGCCGCGAGCGCTGTCGGCGCAATCGCTACCTTCGCCGTCAAACCGATCCGCGCGAAGCAGTTTCGAATATCCCAGACCAATCCGCGCTCGCCGCCGAACAGATGTGCGATGCCGGTCACATCCAGCCGCAAGCCGCCGCCATCCACCTCGACCAAAGGCGACCAGCGCCCGGCCCATTTCGCCAGCCGCTCAACCATTGCCGCATCACCTTCCGGATCTGCGGGAAACGCGACCAGCGTCGGGTCGAGCGCCCGCGCATCGGTCAGTCGCGCACCCGGTCGCGCTCCTCGCTCGGCCGCCGCTTTGGTGACGGCATGAATGATGAGGCCGTGCGTGCCCTCGACGGTCAGGACGATCGGCGCATCAGGCGCGCAGTCGGCGCTCTTCGCCCAGCGCTCGATCGCCAGCGCCGGCAACCAGATGGAAGCGATCCGCTTCATCGGTCCCATCAAAGTGGTACTTTGATGGGGGCCCGTCATGCGCGACGTTCCACCGCCCCGGAGGCATTCCTCGCGCGCGGAACAGCTCGGCATCCCACGCCGCAAGTCCCGGCGCACGAGGATCGAGCGGGTTGATCAGCGACGGAGCACTCGCAATCCGCCAGCGCATCCGCGCTCCGCTGAGGTTGGCGTGGCCGCCCAGCCGAATCAAAAAGGCAGCCACGCCGGACCGCTCCGAAGCGACCGCCAGCCGCCGCGTCGCGGTGAAGTCGAGCGTCTTCGGATCGCCCCAGATCTCGCCGATGACGGCGGACAGCGAAGGGCATCTCAGACCCTCCTCCATCGCCCACAGCGCATCGCGTGCATCGCGCGCCTCGACGTGGACGAGGTTCTGGCTCGGCAGGCCCGGCGGATGGATCCGCCCGCTTTCGAGGATCGCCATCCGATCCTGCACCCACAGCAACGGCTTACCGGTCTCGACCTGTGCCAGCAGGAACCCGGCCCATCCGCCGTCGCGCGGGTGGACGGCGAACAGCTCGGAAAGGGTGGGGCTGGACGGCGCAGGCAGGTGCCAACGCTCGCCCAACCCGCTGGGGGGACGATCGAGAACGGCCGGCCGGATCTGCGCGGAGACAGCTCCGCCGGCGACCAGAGACAAGCCTCTTGCCACACGACTCACAACGTTCTTGTTCTTCTTTTGTTCTTATTCCCGCGACTCGCGGGCAAGAGTCAATGGCGCGACTCGGGCGCCAGCTTTTGCTCTTCCAAGAAGGTCTGAATCTCCCGCACCACGTCTGACGCCGCGCGGCTCGAAACCCCGAAAGCCATGTGCGTGCAATCGAGCTCGACCGCCTTGTCGCGCTCATGTTCCAGACCGCGCGCGGCCCGCGGAGCGATCAGCCCGTCCTTGCGCGACCACAGGGCCAATTGCGGCACTGGCGGCTTGTCGGTGATCCGCGGGATCGGCGTCTCATCGACCTTATGACCGGCGATCAGCTGATAAAGGCGCCAGACATTGTTCTGCTTGGGGTCGCCAGAGAAGGGCGAGCCAAGCGTGACGACCGCGCGGACCCGGTCAGGAACCGCTCGCGCCAACTCTCGCGCGAACAACCCGCCGAGGCTCCAGCCTACGACCAGGATCGGCTGGTGATGACCGATCTCGTCCAGCCGCTTCCTCAACCGCGCGACTGTGTCGGCGCGGACTCCAAGGTTCAGGCCCAACTCCCAGCCGTGGACGCGCCACCCGGCCTCGGCGAGCGCCCTCCGCAGTGCCATTGTCGTCCGGTCATGGGCGACGAAACCCGGGATGACGAGCGCCGGAGGGCCATCGACTGGACCGATCGGCCTGGTTGATCCGAACGCCCGCCACATTCGCGGCAACAGCCAGGCCGCTTCACCCAGCCGCAGCCGGAGCGATGGTGGACGGTCATCGCCTTGCCACGCCACCTTAGAGGTAATCACCCCCCATCAGCTCCTGCAGCGCCTTGGGCAGCTTCACGCGGCCGTCCGCCGTCTGGTGATTCTCCAGCAGCGGCACGAGGATCCGTGGGCTGGCGAGCGCCGTATTGTTGAGCGTGTGCGCGAACCGCACCTTCCCGTCGCTGCCGCGGTAGCGGATGTTCGCCCGCCGCGCCTGCCAGTCGTGCAGGGTCGAGCAGCTGTGCGTCTCGCGATACTTGCCGAGCGACGGCACCCAGCTCTCGATGTCGTTCATCCGATACTTGCCGAGGCCCATGTCGCCGGTCGACGTCTCGATCACCTGATAGGGGATCTCCATCGCCCGCACCAGGCTCTCCGCCAGCTCGAGCAATTTGGCGTGCCATTCGGCCGACTGCGCCTCGTCGGCCTCGCAGATCACATATTGTTCGACCTTCACGAACTGGTGGACCCGCAGCAGCCCGCGAACGTCCTTCCCTGCGCTTCCCGCTTCGCGGCGGAAGCAGGGCGAGAAGCCGGCGTAGAGCACCGGCAGTTTCTCCGCCTCGATGATCTCGCCCGAGTGGAGCGACGTCAGCACCACCTCGGCCGTCCCCGCCAGCCACAAATCGTCGTTCGGAAGCTCGTAAGTCTCTTCCTTGTGACCCGGGAATTGTCCCTGGTTGAGGAAGGCCTGCTCGCGCGCGATCGCCGGGACCGTGATCGGCGTGAAGCCGGCGTTCGCGATCTTCTCGAGCGCCCAGCCCATGAGCTTGGTCTCGAGCAGCGCCAGGCGGCCCTTCAGGCAGTAGGTGCGGCTTCCCGAGACCTGCGTGACGCCCGACAAATCTGCCCAGCCGTTCTTCTCGATTAGCGCGACATGGTCGATCGGCTCGAAGTCGAACTTCGGCGGCTCCCCTTCGGTGCGGATTACAATGTTGAAGCTCTCGTCCGGTCCCACCGGCGCGCCCTCATAGGGTATGCCCGGCAGCTGCAGCATCAGGGCATTCAGCGAGCTTTCCTCGCCCGCGAGTTGCTCCTCCAGGGTGTTCGCCCGCGCCCCTGCTTCCTTCGCCCGCCGGCCCAGATCGGCCTTCTCTTCCGGCGCGGCCTTCGGGAACTGCGCGCTGATCGCATTCCGCTCGGCCCTCAGCGCCTCGATCTCGGTTTTGAGCGTGCGCACACGCCCGTCGATCGCGAGAAGGTCGTCGAGGTCGACCGCGACGCCTTTGTCGCGGATCGCGCGTTCCACCGCCTCGCGGTTCGCCCTGACGAAATCCAGTCCCAGCATCACCGCGCTTGCTAGCCGAAGCTAGTCGAAGTGCAAACGGCGATAGCGTCCGCGGAAATACAATAAGGGGTCCAGTCCCGCGTCGAAGCTCGCCTTCACCACCTGGCCGATGAGGATGTGGTGATCGCCCCCGTCATGGACCGCGTGCCGTTCGCACTCGAACACGCCGAGCGAATCCTTGAGGATCGGCGCTCCGCCCTCGCCGCACGACCAGGGCGTTGCCCCGAACCGGTCCTCGTCGCGCGTGGAGAAGCGGATCGAGGCCGGCTGCTGCCCCGTCTGCAGCACGTTGACCGCGAAATGGGAGGCCTCGGTCAACGCGGCTGCGCTCGCCGCCCGCTTGGCGAGGCACACCAGCAGCAGGGGTGGATCGAGCGAGACCGAGGTGAAGCTGTTGACGGTCAGTCCGGCCGGCTCACCCTCGGCACCGAGGCAGGTGACGACCGTCACGCCCGTCGCAAAGCAGCCAAGCGCGTCGCGAAGGGTGCGCGGGTCGTGCCCGCTGCGATATTCCTGCCTGTCCGCCGGTTCGGCCATGCCCGCCGCTATACAGGCAGCGGGCGCTTCCTCAATCGGGTGCTCGCCTGCCACCGGCTCGCAAGTCGAAGCAATGCCAGCGCCAGGAAGAACATCCATCCATAGTTGCTCAGCGCGTGAGTTACGCGATGGAACAGGCTCGCCTGCGGGGCCGGGTTGGAATTGACCTCGATCAGCTGGATTTCGCCGCGCGCCGCTTGTCCGGCCATGTCGATCGACCGTCCCATCCGGCCGTAGATCGAAGTGACCGCGGGGTCGCCGGCCAGCAGCTTCGACAGCGGATAGCTTCGCGGCGCGATCTCGCGGTCGGCGTCATAGACTTGCCACCGGCCATCGATCTTCACCGCGCCGATCATGTGATGGCTCAGCGCCACCACCCCGGAGTCGAAGCCAAGCTTGCGGGCGATCGCCTGGAACACGATCACCTGCTGGCTGCAGGCCGCCTCGGGATAGTCGAGGATGTTCTCCGGAAGCACCGGCGACCTGAGGTTGATCCACGCGAAGCCTGACAGGTAGGCGATCCAGTCGTGCGCGGGATCGAAGAACGAGTAGCTGTGGTAGAACCGCTCGCGGACGAACTCGTCGGCTGCGTCCGCCAGCGCCCTGGGGTCATCCGACTTCGCTTGGGCGCGCACATATCTCGCCGCGTCGTCGATGGTCGTGATTGATCCCAGCGTTGGATTAAATGTTTCGCTGACGACGGGCATCTTCGGCTCTGGTCGCGGCAGCCGCGCCCAGATAGTCCCGGCACAAAAGAAGGCCGCGAGCGCAATAATCACGAAATCGACAGCTCGGCTGCCGCGACGAAAAATGAGCAAAGATTGGACTCGCGCAAAAGGGTGACGCAGTCCCGCTCTTCGGCGAAGCAGGCCTAACCTTCGATAACATACATCAGGCTTCGTCCGCCAGCGTGAATTAAAGCGCCATCAGGGCTTCCGGCGTCAATTCCAGCACTTCCGCGATCGTCTCCTCCAGCGACGCGGACACCAGGTAGCGCGGCTGGAACGCGTCGTGCTTGTACGGCGTGTGGACGGCCCGCCCGACCGAGAAAGGCAAGCGCTCAACGTCCTCATTTTCCAGGCTGAAATGGGCCTCGCCGAAACTCGACGCGAGCCCCGCGCCCAGGATTTTCAACTCACCGTCTTCGCGCGCCAGTCCGAACTCGACGCTGTGCCAGTAAAGCCGAGCCGCGCGATGCCCCTCGCCGGCCGCGATCGCCGCGCTGCCCAGCCGCCCGACATGCTCGGCCATCTCGGCGAAGTCGTGATGGGCCAGCATCGGAATATGGCCAAACATGTCGTGGAAACAGTCGGGCGCTTCGAGATAATCGAGTTGCTCGCGCCTGCGAATAAAATTGCCGACCGGGAAGACCCGCTCCGACAGCATCGCGAAGAAGATCTCGTCGGGTACCAGGCCCGGCACCGCGACCGTCCGCCAGCCGGTGCGCGGCGTCAGGATCGCGTTCAGTCCCTCGACGTCCGGCACGCCTGGGTGCGACAGCTTCAACAAGTCGATGCCGTCGAAGAAGGCGGAGACGACGCGACTCCCCAGCAGATCGACCTGCCGCGCGAACAGCAGGTCCCACACCGCATGGTCCTCTTCGGTGAAGTTCTCCCAGCATTGCGGGACGACATAGTCCTGCCAGCGCCTGGCCGGCTGGTCCCTGGTAATCGTCTCTTGAAGCATTGCGGGGTTCCTTCGGGTTTGGAGGCAACAAAAAACCCGCCGAGCGGAGGCTTGGCGGGTCGAGGTTGGTCGTCTGAACTTTAGGCGCGCGTCAGCCGATCCCAACCTCGTCGGGATAATAATAGCTCGTGCTGGCGAACGAACGGGTCATGCGAGGTGCCTTATTCCAGTTCATTGCTGAACGATCAATGGCTGGAATGGCTCCTTAGCGGAGGTTGTTCGACACATTGTTGTACATCTGGTCGACCTTGTTCCCGAGGTTTTGGTACGCCGCCAGCGCGGCAATCGCGATCAAGGTCGCGACCAGTGCATATTCGATCGCGTTCGCGCCTTCTTCACAGCGCAATAGACGCTTGAACCCATGCATACGCCTCTCCTTACCCAGCGGCGTTACACCCACTTTGTCATGGCAAGTTCGGCCTTTGCCGCCTGCCAAAGCCTTTCGGGGCATGGTTAAGGGTCCTTCAGTGCGACGAACCGAGCGGCGCGCCTAACCAGCTGAAAGCGCCAGTTTTTCACCTCGGCAAGATTCGCTTGTTCACCTATAGTTCGCGACCTCGGCCACTTGGATCCAGGGAAGGGGACCAAATGTTCGACCCAGCGATCAGCGGAACTTTGCGCAATCTCGCCATCGGCCTCGTGCTGACGGCGGCCGTGGTGGGGGCTGGCTTCGCGCTCGCTTTCGCCTGACGCCTAATCCGCCGCGCCGGCGAGCGGTCGAATATTGAAGTCGATGTTCCGCTCGCGACCTCGAGCGGACTGGCATTTTTATTGCGCGCGCGGCGGTATCCGGTTGAAGAACATCAGATAGACCAGGCGGCCGTTCTCGACACTATCGCCAAACCCCGGCCCGGCCGTGTGCCAATAGTGCGGCTGGATCAGGATCAACCGGTTGTAGCGCAGCGGCACGCTCACCGTCGGCTCCCATTTGCTGAGGTCGAGCGCGTCTTTCTGGAGCAGCTCGGCGTCCAGCTCGTCGTATGATCCGAAACCGGCAGCCGACAGCGCTTCGGGCGTCAGGGGCAGTGCCTCGAGCCCGGTCGAGCGGTGCCGGAAGAACTGGGTTGCGCTGCGCGAATCCTCGTCACGGCTGAGCGACAGCACGCCAGTCCAATGGCTGGTGTCGATGTGAATCCGCCCTGGCTTGTCGTCGGATGCGAGCGACAGGCGGCAGCTTTCATGCGCATAGGTGTCGCTCCACGGCGTGTGCAGCGGCTCGTGGACGAGCTGGGAAATCGCTTCAGTCAGGTTGGGCAGCCTGATCTTTTCGATCGAGTTCATGCCCGGGTAGTGGCCCGGCCGGCTGTAGGTCAGCCCCAGCGCTCTCTGCCGCACAGGCTCGGGGTCCCGCAGGAAATCGTCAATCACGATCAGCCATGGCAGGCCGTGGCCCCGACGCAGCTGCCCGACGCTCAGCGCATTGTCGGCGTAAGGAAAAGCGGCCTCGTTCACCGCACGGAGGCCTATTCCGGACCGATGCCGAAATCCAGCCGCGGATAAGAACGAGCCCTCGCGGATACCGGGTGTAAACACTTTGCGGCGTACATCCGCGCTCCTGGGCACGCGTTAGGGGGTCGTAACGATGAAGCCTTATATTATCGGTGCGATTATCGTCTGGTTCCTTTGCGGCTTCGCCGGCGCGGCGCTGCTGGGCGAGCAGCGCATCAATATCCCGACCATCGCCGGCGGCCCGATCGCGCTCTGGAACGGCCTCAACAAACCGGTCGACTGAGGATTATGGTAATCGCCGGATGTAGGCGACTTGGCCGACATCGCTCCACGGACCCGCGTTGACCGACTTTTCCTGCCGGATGCCGAGACCCGTCGCCGTGGGCCAGATGTAGCTCCGCGTCTCGACCAGCCCGTCCTTCGTGTGGGCCTCGCCGAGGCAGGTCAGCCCCTTCTGCTCGTTCGGATAGCAGCGTTCAGTCCGGCTCCGACCTGAATCGTCATATTGCTGGTACGTGTAGCGCCCCTCCGCCGCCGACCAGCCGAGGACCGCGATGCTGTGATGCGTCCCATGACGGCGGTCGTCGGTGTCGCAGACGACGAAGCTGTTCGCGTCGAACCAGGTGCAATGGTCGCGATAGTTCGCTTCCAGCCCCTTGATCGTCCAGTCGCCGGCAATGAACGCGAGCTGCTGCTCCACCTGCGGCGGATGAACGCCCGCAGCGGCTGATGGCGCAATCGTCGCGGACACCATCGCGGCCACAACCGCTCGCGCCACCAACCGCGAATAGAAACGTGCCCCATCCATCCCCGCCTCCGCGCTGCAACTCCATTGCGGACGATAGCGCTTCTGTTACGCTCACGTAACCGCTGGGGGGGCCAGCCGAATGAGTGTCCGTCTGCCCAAACCAATTCACGGCTGGCGCGAGTTCGCCGGCGAGGTCGGTGTGATCGTCCTTGGTGTTCTGATCGCGCTGAACGCGCCCAGTCCAGCGATCGCGCAGGCGCAAGCTCAGCCGCCGGTCGCGATCGCCACCGACCCACCGACCGACGCGGTGCATCCGGCGTCCACCCTAGCAGTCGAAATCCCCAGCCACGGCTCGATCATGAACGGCATGGTCTACCGGCCCTCCGGCGCCGGCCCGTTCCCGCTCGTCGTCCTGATGCATGGATTGCCCGGCAACGAGCAGAACATGGACCTTGCGCAGGCGCTTCGGCGCGCGGGTTGGGCGGTGATGACCTTCCATTACCGCGGCTCGTGGGGGTCGGAAGGTCAGTTCAGCCTCGACAATGTCATCGAGGACGCAAAGGCCGCCGTCGCTTACTCGGCCACACCGGCGACTGCGAAGGCGTGGAATGTTGATTCGTCGCGGATCGTCGCCATTGGCCACAGCATGGGCGGCATGGCCGGTGCGCTCTCCGATGGCTCCGGGCCGAAGCGTCTCGCGACCATCCTGATCGCGCCGTGGGACCCGAGCACGCTGGCGACCCTGATCAGGCCCCTGACGCTCGCCCAGCGTAACGCGCAAGCAATGGATCGCTGGGGCGATGTGACCCACGGGCGCCTAACCGGCATCAGCTCGCCGGAGATTGCCGCGCAGATCGTCGACCACGGCGAACGCTGGCGCCTCGCCGAAGCCGCACATGCCCTTGCCCGGGATCCCCTGCTGATCGTCACCGCGAAGCGCGACCTGCCGTCGAGCCAGGCCGGACCACTGATGGCCGCGCTCAAGGCAGACGGCGCGAAGTTCGACAGTGTCGAAGTCGACAGCAACCACAGCTTTGACGATCGGAGGATCGAGCTTGAGACGGTCGTGCTCAATTGGCTCGTCCAAGTCCGGCGCTGACCTCAGCGAGACTTAAATCCCGGCAATCCGGTTGATCGCTTCGGCTAGCTTGATGTCGCGGTCGGTCACGCCACCGGCATCGTGACTGGTGAGGCGGAAATCGACCCGGTTCCAGACGCTCGTGAACTCGGGATGGTGGTCGGCCTTCTCTGCGTAAAGGGCAACGCGGGAGAGGAAGCCGAATGCCTCGCTGAAGTCCTTGAACTTGAGGGTGCGGACCAGCGCCTTGCCGCCATCTTCCAGCGCCCAGCCTTCCGGTGCGTCCATCGCGATTCTCCTGTCCTACAGCTCCGCTATCGGCTTATGGCCCTCTTGTCCGCTCCGCCACCATCAAAGGTCACAAAATGGAGGAAGTGGAAGAAGCCCCGATTCTTCCACTTTGCGGGTTGCCAGCGCCTTGAATTACCGTCGTTCCAAGCGCAGTTGGCGCCTCGAAGGAGATTCTCATGGCCACGCAAGTCGCCGACGAGACCAGTGTCACCGGTTTTGCGAACCCGATGGGCACCGACGGGTTCGAGTTCGTCGAATATACCGCGCCGGACATCGAGCTGCTGCGCTCGCTGTTCACCAAGATGGGCTTTCCCGAGGTCGCGCGCCACAAGAGCAAGAACGTCACCCTGCACAAGCAGGCCGACTGCAACTTCATCATCAATGCGGAGCCCGGCTCCTATGCCGAGGAATATGCGAAGGCCCACGGCCCCAGCGCCTGCGCCATGGCCTTCCGGGTCAAGGACGCGAAGGCCGCGCATGACCGCGCGATCAAGCTCGGCGCGACCAACGTCCAGGTATTGCGCGGCGACGGCGAGCTCGACATTCCGGCGATCGAGGGCATCGGCGGCTCGCGCCTGTTCTTCGTCGACCGTTATGGCTCGAGCGGCTCGATCTACGACGTCGACTTCGACTTTCATCCCGACTGGCAGCAGCGGATGGCCGATGCGGATTCGAAGCTCACCTACATCGACCACCTGACACACAACGTGAACCGCGGCCGGATGGCGGTCTGGGCCGACTTCTATGAGCGGCTCTTCAACTTCCGCGAAATTCGCTACTTCGACATCGAAGGGAAGCAGACCGGCCTTTTCTCAAAGGCGATGACATCGCCGTGCGGCAAGATTCGCATCCCGCTCAACGAGAGCCAGGACGACAAGAGCCAGATCGAGGAGTTTCTCCGCGAGTACAAAGGCGAGGGTATCCAGCACATCGCGCTCGGCACCTCGAACATTTACGACAGCGTCGACATCATCCGCGGCCGCGGCATTCCCTTCCAGGACACGCCCGACACTTATTACGAGCTGCTCCCCGAGCGCATCAAAGGCCATGAGGAGAGCATCCCCGAGCTAGAGAAGCGTCGAATCCTGATGGACGGCGCGCCGACCGAGGG
>JAFBAM010000057.1 GCA_019247755.1 Sphingomonas sp. | reverse complement strand
ATCGTGATCAGGACGCGGACATGCGCGCCATTGTCCATCTCATAATCGAATTCGCCGTCATCGAGACGGTCGAGAAGCCGCCGCACCGATTCCTCGGCATTGGCCAGCACGTGCCGCATGTAGGCCGCGACAACGTCGGAGCCATAATCGCGCGCCGTTGTGACGAGCACCTCGGCGCCACGCGTGCAGGCGGCAAGCTGCGCCTTCAGGTCGGAAAGGTTGCGATCGGGATTCCGAGCTGGCCATTCGCCCGAGCCGAGCAGCGCGCGGATCTCAGCCTCACGAAAATGTCCCTCATCGACCAGCAGCTCATTGTCGATCAGCACCCCTTCCTGCTCGATACTGCGGCTGTCTGGCGGCATCGATCCGGGCGCGATCCCGCCGATGTCGGCATGATGCCCGCGCGCCGCGACAAAGGCCGACGGGTTCGCTTCGTCGCGGTAGAAGACCGGCACGATCACGGTGATGTCAGGCAGATGCGTGCCGCCGCGATAGGGATCGTTCAGGACGTAGGCGTCGCCGCGTCTTATCCCGCGACCGTCCCTGCCCTGCCCTCGCGTGTCGATGATGCGGCGGATGCTCTCGCCCATCGACCCGAGATGCACCGGGATGTGTGGCGCATTGGCGATCAGCGCGCCTTCGGCATCGAAGATGGCGCAGGAAAAATCGAGCCGTTCCTTAATGTTGACACTTGTCGCGGTCGATTGGAGCGCGACGCCCATTTCCTCGGCGATCGCCATGAACAGATTGTTGAAGATCTCGAGCCGGACGGGATCGACATCGGTCCCGATCGCCTTTGCGCGATCGAGCGGCACTGCGCGGGTGAGGATGAGCGTCCCGTCGCTCGCGCGTTCGCCCCGCCAGCCGGCCTCGACGACGATGGTCGAAGTGGGCTCGAAGATCAGGTCGGGACCTTCGAAGGTCTGTGCTTCAGCTTCGGTCGCAATGTCGGAAGGTGCCGTCGTGCGTCCGACTGCTTCAACGACGAGCGCATCGACAATGACCTCGGCGTCGTCCTCCCAATAGCCGAAGCGCTTCCTGTGCAGGGCCGAGAAATCGGCGTGCATCAGCGTCCTCGAACCGATGACAATTTCAAGGGTCGTGTCGCTGCCAGCCATCCGCAATCGCGCACGTCGGAGAAGCTCAATCCGATCCCCGTGCAGACCTTGCTCAATCAAGGCGTCCCGTGCGCGTTTCTCTAAATCGGCAAGCGCACCGGAGAAATCCTCATCGAGCGACTTCAGCCAGCTTGTCTCACGGATGGCCTTCACGTCGGCGATACCAATTCCGTAGGCGGAGAGTACGCCCGCGAGCGGGTGAATCAGGATGCGTTCCATGCCCAACGCGTCCGCGACGGCGCAGGCGTGCTGCCCGCCCGCTCCGCCGAAGCAGGCCAGCGTGTAACGCGTCACGTCGTGACCGCGCGCGATCGAAATCTTGCGGATCGCGGCGGCCATATTGTCAACCGCGATGTCGAGGAAGCCGCGTGCGATCTCTTCGAGGCTCTTGTTGCCGACGGCGTCCGCGACCTCGCGCAGACGCCCTTCTGAGGCCGTCCCGTCTAGCGGCTGGTCGCCATTGGGTCCAAAGACTGCGGGAAATTGGGCCGGATCGATCCTGCCGAGGAATAGGTTGCAGTCGGTGACAGTGAGTGGACCGCCGTTTCGGTAACAGGCCGGCCCAGGGCTCGCCCCGGCGCTCTCCGGCCCGACGCGGAAACGCATCCCGTCGAAGCGGCATACCGACCCGCCGCCGGCTGCCACGGTGTGGATCTGCATCATCGGCGCGCGAATCCGGACGCCCGCAACGACGCTTTCGTCCGCGAGTTCGAACTGGCCCGCGTAATGCGACACGTCGGTCGACGTGCCGCCCATGTCGAAGCCGATCAGACGTTCGTTGCCATGGGGTGCGCAGGCGGCGACCATCCCGACTACGCCTCCCGCCGGCCCCGACAGGATCGCGTCCTTTCCGCGGAAGGCTGTCGCTTTCGCAAGGCCGCCATTCGATTGCATGAAATGAAGGTCGGTCGTTTCCGGCAGGCCCGCGGCAACACGATCGACATAACGGCGCAGGACGGGCGACAAATAGGCGTCCACGACTGTCGTGTCGCCGCGACCGACAAGCTTGATCAGAGGCGCGACCTCATGGCTGACCGAGACCTGCACGAAACCGAGGTCTCGGGCGATGTCGGCGAGGCGCGTCTCATGTTCCGAATAGCGCCAGCCGTGCATCAGGATGATCGCCAGCGCATCGATGCCCGCGTCACGAACGGACTGCATCGCCTCACGTGCTTGCCGCTCATCCAATTCTTTCAGGACATCGCCATCGACGCCGACCCGCTCATCGATCTCGATCACTCGCTCGTAGAGCATTGACGGAAGCACGATGTGGCGCGCGAAGATATCGGGACGCGCCTGGTAGCCAATCCGCAGCGCATCACCGAAACCGCGGGTGATCGCCAACGCCAAGCGCTCGCCCTTGCGTTCCAGCAGGGCATTCGTGGCGACCGTTGTGCCCATCCGGACTTCGACGACCTCGCCGCCTTCTTCGGCAAGGACACGCCCGATCGCTTCAAGGGCCGCATCATCATATTGGCCCGGATTTTCTGACAGGAGCTTCTCGATGCGGACCCGGCCGTCCGACGCTCGCGCCACCACGTCCGTGAACGTGCCACCGCGGTCGATGGCGAAGGTCCATGAATGATTCACGCCGCCGCTGTAGGGCCTTTGCGCTCCCGACTGCACCCCCTATGGCTTGGCCATGGCTGTTCTGGTCACGGGAGTTGCGGGGTTCATCGGCGCAGCGACTGCACGCGCGTTGCTCGAACGTGGCGACGAGGTCGTGGGGATCGACAATCTCAACGATTATTACGACCCGCGACTGAAGCAGGCGCGGCTGACAAAGCTGCAGCAACAATTCGGCAATCGCTTCCGGTTTGAACGGATCGACTTTGCGGATGCGACAGCTCTGAAGGCTTTCGCGGACACGTTCGATGTCGACGGGATCGTCCACCTCGGCGCGCAGGCGGGCGTCAGGTACAGCCTCGAGAATCCTCAGGCCTACGTGCACTCCAACCTCGTCGGTCATGTGAACATGCTCGAGCTGGCGCGCTCACGCGGGCCTCGGCACATGGTCTATGCGTCTTCGTCTTCGGTGTACGGCGGTAACAAGAGCCTGCCTTTCAGGGTCGAGGACCGGGTCGATCACCCGTTGTCGCTCTATGCCGCGACGAAGAAAGCCGACGAGCTGCTGAGCGAGAGCTACGCCAACATCTATCGCTTGCCGCTGACCGGCCTGCGCTTCTTCACCGTCTACGGGCCGTGGGGGCGGCCGGACATGGCGATGTGGATCTTCTTGAAAGCGCTCTACGCCGGCGAGCCGCTGCCGCTGTTCAACGGCGGCGAGATGCGGCGCGACTTCACCTACGTCGACGACATCGTCCGCGGAGTCGTCGCTTGCCTCGACGGTCCGCCTGCCGACGACGGCAACGTGAAAGCCGGCGGCAGCACGAGCCCGCACGCCCTCTACAATATTGGCAACAGCCGCAGCGAAGACCTGATGCGGGTCGTCCAGCTTCTGGAACAGGAAACGGGGAAGAAGGCCCTGCTCGATCCCAAGCCGATGCAGGTGGGTGACGTGCGTGAGACATTCGCCGACATCAGCGCCATCGAGCGCGATCACGGCTTCGCTCCCGCAACCAGCATCGACGAAGGCGTACCGCGCTTCGTCAAATGGTACCGGGAGTATCATGGACTATGAGTCTTCCGCCGATCCTGCAGGGACTGCGTATCCCGGTGATCGCATCGCCGATGTTCATCGTCTCAACGCCGAAGCTGGTGATCGCGCAGTGCACCAGCGGGATCGTCGGTAGCTTTCCCGCCCTGAACGCACGTCCGGCTGAACTGCTCGACGAGTGGATGCATGAAATTACTGAGGCGCTTGCGGCATGGGATCGTGAGCATCCCGAGCGCCCTGCTGCGCCCTACGCGGTCAATCAGATTGTCCACCGCTCCAACGACCGCTTCGAGCATGACATGCAGGTCTGCGCGAAGTGGAAGGTGCCGATCGTCATCACGTCACTTGGTGCACGGGTCGAGCTCAATGAAGCGGTGCATTCCTGGGGCGGGGTCACCCTCCATGATGTGATTGATGATCGTTTCGCGCGGAAAGCGATTGAGAAAGGCGCGGACGGCGTGATTGCCGTCGCTGCCGGTGCCGGCGGACATGCGGGACGCTGGTCGCCGTTCGCCCTCCTTCAGGAAATTCGGCAATGGTTCCACGGTCCGCTGATCCTGTCCGGAGCGATTGCCAATGGTGGCGCCGTATTGGCTGCCCAGGCCGCTGGTGCTGACCTTGGCTACATCGGCTCGCCGTTCATCGCGACCGAGGAAGCGAATGCGCCTGAAGCCTACAAGCAGGCGATTGTCGACAGCGGCGCTGCCGACATCGTCTATTCCGACCTCTTCACCGGCGTTCACGGCAATTATTTGCGCTCGTCGATCGTCAGCGCGGGACTCGATCCCGACAATCTCGAAGCAGGAAGCCTGGACACGATGAAGTTCGGCTCGGGCGGATCGAGCAAGTCCAAGGCGTGGAAGGACATATGGGGATCGGGCCAGGGCATAGGAGTCATCGACCGGGTGCACACGGTCGCGAGCTATGTCGATTTGCTTGCCGAGCAATATGCCGCTGCGAAAGCGCGCGTCTGCGCTAACTGATCGCTTCGAGTTTCCGCCGCCAGTCCGCCGGAATCTCGACCGGCCGACGCGAGTCGCGATCGACCACCACGTGCACGAATTCTCCTTGCGCGGCTGCTGTTTCGGCATCTCCGAACACGCCAATCCGGTAGCGGATGCTGGAACGGCCGATCTCGCCGACGGCAAGCCCGACGTCCACGTCCTGCGGGAATTCGAGCGGCGCGAAGTAAGCGCAGCGGGTCTCGACCACGAGCGCGATCGGATCGCCGTTCATGATGTCGAGCATGCCCTGCTCGACCATCCAGCCGTTCACGGCGCTGTCGAACCAGGCGTAATAGACGGTGTTGTTGACGTGGCCGTAGGCGTCGTTGTCGGCCCACCGGGTGGTGAACTTCCGCCACACTTTGAAGTCCGAGCGGGTAGCCCGCGTTTCGCGGCTCACCAGGCAGCCTCGTAGAGGCGCTGGGCGTCGCTTTCCGTGATCTCGCAGG
>JAFBAM010000320.1 GCA_019247755.1 Sphingomonas sp. | reverse complement strand
AATCTTGCGAACAACCCGGATGTTGTGTCGCAGGATGGCGACGCGTCTCAACGCCTGCGAACCGCTACGGGTATCGTACGCGGCGGTCTCAAAGTGACCGCACCGGATCAGGGCCAGCTGATCAGTTTCACCTACGAATCAACGTCGCCGCAGCTCGCAGCGCTGGTCGCGAATGGCATCGCTGATAGCTTCATAAATACTTCGTTGCAGCGCCGCTACGAGGCATCGGCCTATGCCCGAAACTTCCTTGAGCGGCAGATCAACAAGACGCGCGGTGACCTCGAACGATCGGAAAAGGCGGTAGTCGCCTATGCGCAGCAACAGGGCATCATCAACACCGGCGGCGGGGTGGGGCCCGATGGCAAGGCGACCGGCAGCGACACCAATTCATTGCAGGGCGAGTCACTCGTTCAGCTCAATACAGCATTGGCGGCGGCAACGGCGCGACGAGTAGCGGCTGAGGGTGCCTACCGGCAGGCGCTTGGGACGGGCCCGACCTCCGACGTCAACAACAGCGTTCTCCCGCTTCGGCAGGAACTCGCCAAGCTGCAGGCCGACTATCAGCAGAAGCGGCAGTTCATGAAGCCGGAGCATCCTGAAATGCTGAGCCTGCAATCGCAGATCAGTGAGCTACAGCGGCAGATCAACAGTCAGGTTTCTCAGGCCTCTTCAGGCCGAATTAACGGTTTGCTTGCCGATTACCGAGGTGCCCTTGAGGCGGAGCAATCCCTTCAGGCGAAGGTAGCGGGCCTGAAGGGGCAGGTGCTCGATCTTCGCGGCCGCAGCATTCAGTACAACATCCTGCAGCGTGAGGTGGACACCAATCGCAGCCTCTATGACGCGCTCCTTCAGCGCTACAAGCAGATCGGCGTCGCTGGTGGCGTTGGGATGGCACCCGTCTCGATCGTCGATAGGGCGCAAGTCCCGACCTTCCCGTTCAAGCCCAATCTTTTCCTGAACTTGCTTTTAGGATTGGGTTTGGGGGTTCTCGCCGGGGTTGCGGGGGCAGTCGGCCTCGAATTCTTCAATGACACTATCAAGACCCGCGAAGATGTCCGGCGAAAGCTTTCGCTTTCCTGTCTCGGGATCGTGCCGAAGACCCCTGCGAAGGATTCGTTCGTGGAGGACCTCAAGAATCCGACCTCCATCATTTCCGAAGCCTATTCGGCGATCGTGGCGGCATTGCGGTTCAGTACTGAGGAGGGCATGCCAAAGGTCCTTCTCGTAACGAGCGCCCAGTCTGGCGAAGGCAAATCGTCTTCGGCCTTGGCAATGGCTCAAAACTTTGCACGCCGCGATCGGCGTGTTCTCTTGATCGATAGCGATCTTCGTAAGCCTGCGTTCAAATCTGCGAATGACCGCATCGGCCTGAGCAAATTGCTGACGACAGATGACAGAGTTCAGGACCACATCGCGGAGACCCAGCACCGCAACTTATGGCTCCTCCCAAGCGGCCCGTTGCCGCCAAACCCAGCCGATCTTCTCTCTACCGGGCGGATCCGCAAGATAATCACTGAAGTCCGCGACAGTTTCGACCTCGTTATCATCGATGGCCCGCCAAGCCTGGGGCTCGCAGACGCGCCGCTGCTTGCTTCTGCTGCCGGAAGCACCTTGTTCGTCATCGAAAGCGGGAAGACCCGCACCCGTGCTGCCATAGAAGCACTCAACCGGCTTGAGGCGACGGGCACGCGCATTCTTGGAGCGACCCTGACCAAGTCTGTCGAGGGTGGGAGCGGCTATGGCAGCTACGGTTATGGCTACGGTTATGGCTATGGTGCGAAGGGCCGCCTCAAAAAGACGGAAATCCTGATGATCCCCCGTGGGGACGACAGTGGCAGCAGCGATACCTTTGCGGAGAGTGACGCCTGAACCTGAGAGATCGCGCGAAATCATGATCGTGCGGGCGATCACTGTTGGCGCGGCTGCGATTCTGGCGGGCGCGCAGGTCGTTAGAAACGCCGAGTTCGAAAGCGCCGTTTCCATGGTGCCGCCCCGACCATCGGCGTTTTGGGCTGGCCATCCGCAAAGCGAGATCTCGGTTGCCATGACGAGTATCGCGCAGTCGGCACACGACAATAAGCCAGTACCGACCTCGACATTCGTTATGATGACCGATGCTGCGACCAAGGAGCCGCTGGCCTCCGAGCCTTACTTGGTGCGCGGGGTCCAGGGTCAGATCGCAGGAGACGGGAAAGCCGCCCAGCTGGCATTCGAAGCAGCGCAATGGCGCGATCCACGCTCGCAAGCCGCGGCCTATTTTCTCGCTGACCGCTATTTCCGAACAGGCGACAACACGCGCGGTTTGTTGGAGGTTGCGGCTCTGGCCCGGCTTTCTCCAAAGGGCGCGACGGCCATCAGTCCCTATCTCGCCGCTTACGCCAGAAATCCTGCGTACTGGCCTGCGCTTAAGGCCATGTTTCGTGCGAACCCAAACCTTGCCGAGCCCGCGCTGGCAACGCTCGCATCGAGTCTAGCGACCGTTCCTGCTGTACTGGCTCTGACAGACCCTCGCACGAAACCCGGCCAAGCTTCCTGGCTTCCCCCGCTCCTCAATACGCTTGTCGGTGCTGGAGATTATTTCAGGGCGGTCGCAGTCTGGACCCGATTCACGGGCAACCCTAGGCCTCAGCTGATCCACGATGCCCGATTCAGCGACAAGAGCTCCCCGCCACCGTTCAACTGGGCACTGACTTCATCAACGGTGGGCATGGCGGAGCGGCAGGCTGGTGGCAGGCTGCACCTGGTCTTTTACGGCCAGCAGGACGGCTTTCTTGCAACTCAACTCCTGTTGCTCGGGACAGGCACCTATCGGATTTCGATGCAGGTTAGCGGCGATCCAGTCCGCTCACGGTCGCTCAACTGGTCCCTTTGGTGCGACAAGGCATCAGCCCCAATTTCCTCGGTGACGCTGGACGCCGCGGCGAAAGGCTGGACCTTCAAGGTTCCCAAGGGTTGCCCAGCACAATGGCTCAGGCTTGCCGGCGCTTCAGGCGAGATTTCCCAGCAAGTCGACGTCACCATCGGCGCTTTCAAGCTGGAGAGGGTAGGCGGCAATGCCTAGCTCGGTTCGAAGCGCGGTTGCGCCGCTGTACCTCTTCTCTTGTCTTCTTCTTGGCGGCAGCACGCAGGGAATCTGGGCGAATGCGCTTCTCCAACTCGCTGGGATTGTAATTATCGCCTGGGCCGTGATTGACCGAGGTTCCCCGCTGTCGAGCACGGCGCGATCGATGGTCCTGATCGCGATCGCGGCGGCGATCGTTGCGGTTTCTCAGCTCGTCCCCCTGCCGGTTTCTTTTTTTTGGGCGAATGGAGTGCGCGGGCGGATAGCGGAGGGGTATTCGTTGCTCGGACTTCGGACGCCAGCACTGCCGATTTCGGTCACGCCCTATGAATCGCTCAGCGCCTTGTTCTGTTTGATCCCATCGCTGGCGATCTTCTCTGCCATCGTGCGGCTAAATGCTTTTCGACGCAGTTGGCTTGCCGCTGCACTAGTGGGCGCGACGCTGCTCGGCATCCTGCTTGGCGCATTGCAGGTGGCCAGCAGCGGCGCCGGAACACGTTGGTATCTCTACGATCAAACCAATGTCGGGGTCGGCGTTGGTTTCTTCGCTAATGCAAATCACATGGCCACCTTGCTCGTCCTCTCCATTCCATTTCTCGCCGCAATTGCGAGCGTGGCCCGCAATAACAATCTCCAGCGATATTCGGCCTTGGTCTCGATCCTTGTCGCAGCCGTGCCGCTCATCATCGTTGGCATTGCCCTCAACGGGTCGCTCGCCGGTTACGCACTTGCCGTTCCCGTGATCGCTTCGAGTGTGATCCTGATCTTGCCGAAGCCGAACCGGTTTCGAATTTGGTTGGCGGGCGCGGCGGCCATCTTCGCGATCGCCGCTGTCGGTGCGCTAGCGAGCAGCTCCATCGGCGCGGGCAAGATCGGCACGGACGCGAGCGTCTCGATCGTCTCCCGGGAACAGCTTTTGCGCACGACTGCGCAGGCGATCGGTGACTTTATGCCCTTTGGGTCGGGGCTTGGCTCTTTCGCGAAAGTCTATCGGCTCTACGAACGCCCCGACACCGTCACGAGTGAGTGGGTCATTCATGCTCACAACGATTATGCGGAGGTCGCGCTTGAGCTCGGTGTGGGAGGAGTTGTACTCACTCTCGCATTCCTGGCGTGGTGGGGTTTGCGTATACGTGCGGTTTGGCGGGAAGGCGAGGGCGGCCCCTTCGCCATGGCTGCCTCGATCGCGTCCGCGGCCGTGCTTGTTCAGAGTCTGGTCGATTTCCCGTTACGAACGGCGGCGATCAGCGCGTGCTTCGCGATGTGCGTAGCCTTGCTCGCGGATCGCAAGACCCCTCTCCGGGAAGAGGTTGCCGACCTCCGGCCGACCCGACACATCGTCATCCGTTAGCCCGGTCATGCTCCGCGCTTTTTGGAGAATGGTCAGCTCGACCATGGAGGGTTGGTATCAGACCAAACTCTTCATCGAGCATTCGCTTTGGATCAGCCATGATTCGCTCCACGTGATCGTCGGCGTTCTGCTCTGGATGGTCATCGGCCTGGCGCTCCGGCGTCCGTTGACCTCGTGGCGCCCGTGGTGGTGGCTCCTGGCGGCAATTCTCTGGAACGAGGTGGTCGACCTATGGGTCGAGCGATGGCCGGACCCGGGGCAACAATATGGCGAAGGCGCCAGGGATCTCCTTCTGACGATGTTGCTCCCGACGATGCTGGCGTGGGCGGCGCGTTCCCGACCTGACCTTTTCCGCGCAAGCGTGCACCGAAAACGAGGCGGCTAGCGAGCGAACCGGTTAAGGAGCCTACCGCCTTGGCCTGCAAGCTCTGTCAGCTTGTACCGGAGGCCCGGCTTCAGGAGGAAGGTGTTGAGGTGGAGGGGGAGCGTGCCGAGGAACCGCTCGGTTGGCTCCGAAGGGGTACGCCAAAGTAGGGCCAAGCTTGTCGTCATGAGGTAACGGCTTAATCGGTCTTGTAGCAGCTCGTCTCGCAGGCTTCCGTTGCCATTCAAGGTCCCGAACAATCGATCTGCAAGCAACAGACCCTGATCCGCGGCGCGTCCGGCGCCAAGTTCCTGCGACCGCCGGTAAAGCCGACCGATCTCCTCCGGGGATTTGGAACTCAGGAATCCCGCAAAATCTGAAATCCATTTCAGGCGGAACCACGTGCTCGTCCCCCCGTGAACGGCGAGGTAGGCGAACTGCTCTGCCGTATCGAGCGTAGGCAGCGTTAGACCTGGAGCGACCCTGACGAGATGGGTCGGCGAGTGAACGCCGACCCAAGGAATGAGGGAAGGATTATCGGCGGCGCGAGTGTGGAGGTCGATTTGAATCCGGCCTTGGTCTTTGACCCAGACGGACTCCTTGGATCGCCGATGCCAGCGAGCCAAAACACTATCGCTGCTTGGAATGGAGACCTGGTATTTGAGGTCGCGGAGCACTTTGGTGGCTAGCAGAAGGTCCGCGGGGGCGATTAGAAGGTCGATGTCGACCGACGCCTTGAGCGCGGGGTTGACGTAGGCGATCGCGCCAAGCGGGATGCCCTTGAGAAAAAGCAAGGGTACATTCGCTCTTGCGAACGCGTCCCGCAGCTCGACACATTCAGCCATTGCGGTGACATTTCTCGCCGCGATGGCGGACGCCGCCTTTGAGAGATCGTCGTGGATATCATTCGGAAACGCGAAATCGGCTTGCGAGAGAGCGTTCCAAACCAGGCCTTCGATCCGGTGGTAACGAGCGACGTCGAGGAAGAGTGGCCAATTAAATCGGGGCGTTGGTCTCGCGACCAGGATTGGGAGCGCTCCTGCAAAATTGGCTCTGCAACATTCGGCTGCCAGTCTGAATTCCGCTGATTCTCGCAATTCCGTGATGCCCTGTCGCTCGAGTCCCCGACTGTATGTGCCCAAAGCGACTGACAAGGCGAATAAACGCGCTATGCAACGATGTGCCGATGTTGATCGCCGACCTTCTTATCCGGCTGAGCCGGCTCGAAAGCTCGAGAAGACGGCTGCTGCTTAGGTCGACAAGATTATTGACAATGGTGTCCGCGACCCTTGCGTTGCTACCTTTCAAATATGCGATACATCTGGGATCCGTTCCTCTGGGAGAAGAACGGATTTCAATAGACGACTGCCTTTGGGCGATCGAATCGGTGTCTCGTCGTCTTCCGTGGCCAACCGCGTGCATCGAGAAAGGGCTGGTTATGCAGCGCTTGCTTCGTAGCGCTGGCTTCAATGCATTGCTTCACTATGGCGCTCGTCAAGAGGCCAGCAAGCTCGAATCGCATGTTTGGGTCACGGTCGACGGTCAGGCCGTGATTGGCGGCGAAGAGGCGAAGAGCTTCGCTGCGATCGCCATATATCCATGAGATCGCATGTGGGCGGCCAGTTTGAATATGAGCTCTTTGGGCTGAGCATACGGAGCGAGATTGAATTGCCTGAGTTGCGCCCCTCAGAAGATGCCCCGGAAGTGGACGTTGTCATCCGCTGGGGCTCCTTGGACAAGGGACCGGTTGAGGGCGATGTGCGAGCGGCTCGCCAGTGCCTAGTGCTGAGCATTCCAAGAGTCGCGTACTACCGCGTGCAAGCCGGCCGAGAGATCACCGTCGCGCCCGATCGGGACGTGCCGGAGCGTAACCTTCGACTGTTCCTGCTGGGTTCGGCGTTCGGCGTCCTGCTTCATCAGCGTGGGATGCTGCCACTCCATGCCAACGCTGTTGAAATCGGTGGGAGAGCTGTCGCATTCATGGGCGCGTCAGGGTCCGGCAAGTCAACGCTGGCGGCGTGGTTTCATGACCGTGGTTACAAGGTTCTTGCCGACGATGTCTGTGCGATCGGCTTTGGTGATGATGGAGTGGCGAAAGTTCGTCGAGGCCTTCCGCGCCTTCGTTTGGGGAAAACCGCGCTCGAGGCGACGGGCCGGAATCCGCAACGGTTTCACCACTCATACGACGGCGATTACGACAAATTTGACGTTCCAATTGATAGCCCGGCGGGGAGTCCCAAAGAGATCGATTTGGCGGCGCTTTATGTTCTTGAGCAGGCCGAGCGGTTCGACATACACCCTCTTACCGGGGTGGATGCGGCCGATGCAGTTTTCGCTCATACTTATCGGGGCGGCTTTGTCCCCGCCGTCGGCGCCGAACGTAGCCATTGGTCGAACGCTATGCGGCTGGTCCAGCGAATCCCCTTGTTTCGGTTGAACCGAACTTGGGAGTTTGATCGGATGGAGGCAGAGTCTCGAAAGGTTATCGACCATGCTCTCAGCGTCGCGCCGGTTCAGGATACGAGCGCGGAGTAGTGTTTGATGAATACACCCGTCGCAAGCGCGATCGGAAGTGATCCTGTATAAACTCCCCAATGATGGAGGGCTTCGCGGTCGGTCACCGGCCAGCGATCGACCACGGTCCGAATTCGGCGCAGGTCGAGAATACCTGCGACGTGGTCGTCACCGCTGATCGCATCGAGGGTTCGAAGCACCTCATCGCGATTCAAGCGATTTTGCCAGTCGGCCGACTGAAGGCCCTTAAGGCTGGCATTCAGGACTTCGGGAGCTACTCGATCACTGAGAGCTCGGCGTGCGAGAGGCCTCGAGATGCCCTTGTTCAACAGTTGCGAAGGTGGAAGGCGAAGGCTGAATTCCAACAGGCGGCGATCCGAGAAGGGGTCGCGTTCGTCAACTTTCGCCTCGGCAATGGCGCCCTTGGTGATCATGCCATGATCGAGAAGAGTGATCATCCTGATCCGATCAAGACCGGCCGAGGCCGAGGGCTGATAATGCATCGCCGAGGTCGTTGCATGCCGAAGGTCCGGATGAAGAAACCATGCGGTCGAGTGTCCCTGCGGCCTGGCAACTCTCCAGACCCGGGCCGGTAACCACGGTGCGACGCTGTTGAAGACCACGCCGCGCAGTCTCGCGCTGCCGTGAATCCAAGCGTGGAATGCCTGGCTGCTCCACTCGCCAAATTGGCCCGCTGCGAGCCACCCCGCCAGCACCGGTAGACCGCCATAATTGAGCGTGAGATTGCCAAGTGCTCCCGTCAGAAGGACGTCTATCCCCCGAGATGCCGCAGCGCGGTGAATCTCAGCACCCCACGCCGCGTTGAGAATGTTCCGGGCTGGCTCCTGATATGCGGACGCCTGAGCCTGGAGGAATTCCAGCGTCACCGGTGATTGTCGAATGACTTTGTGCTGGGCACCGTAGAGGGCGGCGGCGCTTGCAGCGATAAGACTTTCGTCGGCGCAGTACCCCTTCGGTATTGGCCCCAGAAACGTCTTGGCTGGGGCGGAGGTAAATGCGGCAACTTTTACAGCCTGCGATCGGCCGGCCGTTGCCGCGACGGCGTTACTGTCCCAGCCCGAGCTGAGATAGCATCCAACGAGCGGGCTTGGGCTTGCAAGGCGACATTCGACGGCTCGGTCGAGCACCTCACGATAGCCGTCGACGAAATCGGCGTCACTCATCGCCAATGGCGTGAGGTTAGGCTGCCACCAGCGGCGAATATCCAGCTGGCCGCCTGCAAAGCTCAAACAATGGCCTGGAAGCAAACGCATTACGCCGCGAAAGTAGGTCTCGGGCCGTGCTAGCTCCTCGCGAAAGGCCGCTTGGAAGCCTCGCGGGTTCCAACCCATGCGGAGCTCGCGGTGCGCAAGCAGCCCGCTGGGCATGGAGGCAAAGGCAAGCCGCTCACCATGGTGAGCGAAAAAGAGGGGCCGCTGTCCGGACGGATCGCGGGCTACAAAAAGCCGCCGGTCCGTCGAGTCAAAGATTGCGATGGCAAAATCGCCGACAAGTCGGTCGAGAAGCCCGGTTTGCCACTTTGACCACCCTTGAAGGACTAGGACGCTATCGGGGAGTTGATCGGCGTTGAACCCGGCGAGAGGTCCGAGCTGGGCGGCAAGTTCGTCTCGATTGTCTATTCTGGCGTCGGCAGCGACAAGATAGCGCGCACTGCCCGCTATTGGCGATTGCCCCACGCTCGGCTTGGAACTTCCACCTGCAAAGGCAGCTCCTGTGACGGATGTCGTCGACGCCTCGACATTGAAGTAAGCCGATTGTCCGTCGAGGATAACGCGGCTGTGACGTTCAAGTTCTTGGGTCGCGCCGTCCCCAACCCATCCGGCGAGAGCCGTCACGGATGATCGACAATCCTGTCAATCAGGACTTCGCGTTTCCCTGGCCGTCCTTGGTAGATCCTCCCTTTGATTCGGCGGACCCGGCTTGAATGACCTTTACTTCGGGCCTGCGCCAGGGCTTTTTCGTAGTGTCCACGCCTGCCTCCCTATCAGTGATCGAATACGGTCTCGGTCTCTAAGATACTAGGCCCTTTTTTGTTTCGAGGCCGAACTGAAGAACAGCGACATGGTGGATGGGAGCCATGGTCGTAACGGCGTGAGTCGCACACGACTGAATGCGCCCGTCCTTTCCAGCGCGGCGCAATTCTCATCACCGCTGTACGCTACCACGACCTCGCGTGCTGAATCGGTCAATTCGGCGAGCCGTTCTGCAACGGCGTCCAGAACGTCGCCCACGAACGGATTGTGCATGAAGACAAACAGATTGCCTTCGGGAAAGTGAGCAACTCGAGCATCACTCTCGACGATTCGTATCGACGGCCCGGCATGTTTTGAGGTCCACGTCCG
>JAFBAM010000310.1 GCA_019247755.1 Sphingomonas sp. | reverse complement strand
CTCTCCCCTTAGCCAGCGCTTACAACATCCGCCAACCGCTCAAGCCCAGAAGGTCGCGGTTGTGTTAAATTTTTGGGTGTAAATTCAGTGACGTTGACATGGAAGTCGACGTCGAAGTTGCCGTTGAAATAAAGCAGCATGGGCGTTATTCCGTATTAGTTGTCGAACGCGATTCAAAACTAAAACGGAGGAAACAACCCATGCTTAGTACTGCACAACTTTTCGAAAGAACCGCTCATCGTCAATTGCGAAATCGTGTGCGTACGGCTGTGCAGCCCCGAACCTTAAACGCCATCGTCTCCTCGGAAATCTCGCGCATGATTACCGATGCTCTAAACGCTCAGCTCAAAGCCGAGCGCGATGAAGTCCTCGGCCGTCAACCCTATGAACGTCTGGCGGATAGCCCCAAGCGCAATAGATTCAAGCTCGTGAGCCTTCCTGGACTCTGGGGCCGACTGGTTTTGCGTCGTCCGGTCATAGGCAAAGGCGTGCTGAGGTTGCCTCTACTTTCAGCGCTCAAAGAAGCCGGGCAGAATTTCTGCGATCTCATCGCGACACGCTTTTGGCTGCGCGGCGCATCCACGCGCGCCGTCGCCGAAGAGCTGCGCCAGGCCACAGGAGCAAAATTGTCGCATTCGACCGTTTCAACGCTGACCAACGCCCTCGAACCCACGCTGCGCTCTTGGGAAACTCGCCCCGTGCCGCCCCCCCATCCGTTACCTGTTCCTCGACGCGTTGTTCCTGCCGGTTCGCCGTCCGGGGTTCACCCATAAACAAGCTCTGCTCGTCGCCTTAGGCGTCGACGATCATGACCGTCGGCATGTCCTCGGCTTTACACTCGGTGACCGCGAAAATCAAGACAGCTGGGAAGCGCTAATCCAATGATCTTCTCGAGCGCCGAGATCTGCGGGAAAATGCCGTACTGCAGAGTGGTGGAATCCCCTGCACATCGATAGGGATGTCTTCGGCTCCAGCGATGCTGACATCTGCTTAAACGCGGGATAAACGTTCAACCGCTGCGGCTCGTTATTTCGGACGAGCATAAAGGCATCGAGTCCGCCGTTGCACGCTTGTTGGGTGTTGTTCATCAGCTCTGCATTGTTCACTTGCTTCGCAATATCAAAACACGAGTCGCCGCGCCCAATTGGAAAGCCGTTCTCGCCAATCTTCGCGCCGTCTTCGGGGCCAACAGCCGCCAAGACGCCAGTCGCAGTCTCGGCGCCTTGCAAGCCCGGCAGAGCTCTTATCCCAAAGCCGTCGAAGTCGTTACACGACGCTTCGACGACCACCTACACTTTTTCAAGAACCTCGATCGCCTCTGGACGCTGCTTCGCTCCAGCAACTTCATCGAGCGATTTAACCGCGAACTGCGCGGAAGACTGCGCCCGGTCGGTGCCATGCATTCCGAACTCGAAGTGTTAAAGTTCGTTTGGGCCGTTTCAGAGGCTCAGCAAAAACGATGGAACGCTCGCTGAGTCTGGACAACCAAATCCAAAAAACAGGAGGCCCTCGCCGCTTAAACCGGAATCCCCCATGCTCGCAATTAACATCTCGGGCTTGACATGACCGGCTGGGCTACTGAATTGGCGTAGTGCCTCCAGGGCGCGGTTTAATCGCCTCGCGCCGACGTTCCAGATCGGCAATGATGGTCCGTGTCTCCCATGAGGTTTCTGCTATTCATTGCCAAGTAGTGAGTCAACGATACGCTAGGCATTCGTGTGTCGGCTATCCGCACGCAGCGTATCCGATCGCAGACTTTCCTGCGTGGAGCATCTACCGTCAAACCACTCGGGCCAGGTCAGCTGCTGCTGTCCTGCTCCCGCTGCCTTGTCAACCTATATGGCTATTCGTCCTTGCGGAACCAGGAGCATTTGCTCTTGCGAGCGCATTCGGTGGCAATTACGCCGAGCAGGCCGAAGCCGAGTAATAAGAGCGAACCCGGCTCCGGCACAGCAGTTGCCGTGAATGAGCCGTACCTTCCAGGCGGAGGAACGTCCGGTCCCGGAGTGGCGTTCGGATTATCGACGACGCTCGCGGCATTAGCGAGGCCGGCTGCGTAGACGATCGGGCCCCCTCCTACATCGCCGTTGCTCCAAATCTCACCGACATATCCTCCCGATCCGGCTATGTTGAACGCGACCCCATAGATGTCGAGAAGGCCTCCAGAAAAGGGATAAGTTAGCGTTGGGACACCGTTCACGAGTTCGTAGCACACCGTCGGGGAGTTTCCTGCGGGGTAAAATACGTCGTCATAAGATAGACCGCCCGTGGTACTTGCGAAACCGGAGACCAGAGGGTTGTTCACATAGGATATCGGGGTGACGAGCCCGGTAATCGCACCAGAGACACCGACGTTTGTGTCAGAGAAAGTTCCGCTGATACCGGTGATCTCATAACCGGGAGGATTACTGGCGTTCGAGCTTTGTTGTCCGACCGAGAGCACGCCGCTTACCTTGATCCCGCTTCCATTAAACGAGAAATTAAATGAGTCTGCCATGGCGCCTGGCGCAACGGCCGTCCCTAATCCGAGCAATGCGAAATAGCCAAAGTTCGTTTTTCTCATATGAGATCCTATCCCGAAAGACTCGATTAGAGACGCAACCATTACGGAAACTGTCGACGAATAAAAAAACTAGGCCTAGCAGTACTAACCATTCGA
>JAFBAM010000302.1 GCA_019247755.1 Sphingomonas sp. | reverse complement strand
CCGAATGGTTGCCAGTGACCGGATGGTCCGCGTGCCGGCCGCGGAGATCATCGAGATCGGCAGCGTCGTGAAGCTCAAATGCCGGGCGGAAAAGCTCAAGCTGCTCCAAGCCGAGAACAGATTGCGGAAGTGGATTCCGCCCTGGGGGGCGATGTGATGCGCCTTTCCGACCTGCGCGATGCGAAGCTGAAATCCCTCGACGGCGACACTTTGGGGCGTGTGCATGAAGTCCATGCGGACGGCGGGCGGATCGTCGCCCTGACATGCGGGACCGGCAGCTGGCTCGAACGGCTGACCGCCAAGCGCGGAGGAAAGCGCATCCCGTGGGAATGCGTCGTCAAGGTCGAGCGCAAGCAAGTTATCGTGGCGCCGGAGTCCTCCGCATCTCGAATCCGGCGAGGCATTCGGCAACCCAGCGGGCGGCGGTCAAAGCGCTGAGATCGGTGTGGTCGAGCGGCGGGTCCCATTCCGTCAGGTCGATGAGATACACACTGGGGTAGGATGCTAGATCACGAACAGCAGCGAAAAAGTCGTGGGCGGCCATCCCTCCGGGCCTGGCGCCAGGCGCAGCGGGAAATTGCGAGCGGTCGATGACGTCGATGTCGCAGTCGACGACGATAGCGTCGCAGTGAGAGACGTGCGTTAGAGCGTCCTCAACGGCGGCTCCGATACCGGCCTGCCGCACCTCGCCGATAGTGATTGCCAGATTCCCGGCAGCATGCGCATCCTCATCCATCTGGCGGCTATTGGCGAAAGGCGCGAGCCCGACTTGCGCGATGTTCCTGCCGGGCATCCCATCTTCGATAAGTGCGCGTACCGGATTGCCGTTGCTCAAGCCCTGGTCGAGGTCGCGCATGTCGAAGTGAGCATCGAGCGTGATCAGTCCCACCTTTTCCAGGGGCAGCCCGAGCCCGAGAACGCCGGGCCGCGTCACGGCATTGTTGCCGCCGACGAGGAGGGTCAGCGGATGCTTTGCCACGCTTGCCGCGACCGCTTCGCGGATTGGGCCGGTCGCATCCTCGATCGACATTCCGGCGATCTCGACGTCGCCGAGGTCAGCGATCTCCGTGGACAACTCCGTCCGCGTCTCGACATCGTAGCGCCCCATTCGCCGCAGCGTCTGGCGGAGCAGCGCAGGCGCGAGGTCACACCGTCCCGGCGTCACCGATCCAGCGGCAAGCGGCGCGCCGACCAGCCCCATCGGCGCGTTCGCTTCCGGGCCGACGATGAGGTCGGAGAGGTTGGGCCAGCCAGCCATCGCTTTACGCTAGCAGCAGTGCTCGCCTAAGGCGACGAGCATGTGGGACCGGCTGCTCGTCGACTGCAGGATCGCGACTTTTGAGGAGACGCCGGGCAATCCGCTCGGCCTCATCGACAATGGTGCGATCGCCATCTCCGAGGGCAAGATCCTCCGCGTCGGCAAGCGCACCGAGCTTGCCGGTTTCCGCGCAAAAGAGGTCGTGGCGCTCGGTGGCGCCTGGGTCACGCCGGGGCTTATCGATTGCCACACCCATCTCGTATTCGGCGGCACCCGCGCGGACGAGCATGCGATGCGTCGTGCCGGCGCCACCTACGAGCAAATCGCAGAGGCCGGTGGAGGCATTGCCTCGACGGTGAAGCGGACCGCTGCCGCCTCCGACGATGACTTGCGGGAGCAGTCGCGCCGACGCCTTCACGCCTTGATGCGCGGGGGCTGCACTACCGTCGAGATCAAATCAGGCTACGGGCTCGATCCCAAGAGCGAGCTACGCCTGCTCAAGATCGCGAAGGACCTGGGTGAACCCGAAGCGGTGCGGATCGTCCCCACGCTGCTCGCCCTCCATGCGCTTCCTGCGGACCAGCGCGATCGCCGTGCCCATTACGTCACCGAGATCGTCGACAAGCTGATCCCGGCAGCGGCGAAGCAGGGTCTCGCGACCAGCGTCGACGCCTTCTGCGACACGATCGCCTTCACGCCCGACGAGGTCGAGCGACTGTTCAAGGCGGCCGCGCATCACGGCCTCCGCGTCCGCCTCCATGCGGAGCAATTGTCGAATCAGCACGGCGCCGCGCTCGCCGCGCAATATCGAGCTCTCTCGGCCGATCACCTCGAACATCTCGACGACGCCGGCGCCAAGGCGATGGCCTCGGCCGGCACTGTTGCCGTCCTTCTCCCCGGCGCGTTCTATGCGCTGCAGGAAAAGCGAAAGCCGCCGGTCGCGCTGCTGCGCAAGCACAAGGTGCCGCTCGCCGTCGCGACCGACTGCAACCCCGGTACCTCGCCACTCCTTTCGCCGACGCTTGCCATGAACATGGCATGCACCTTGTTCGGCCTGACTCCGGAAGAAGCCGTCGCCGGCATGACCATCAACGCCGCGCGCGCGCTCGGTCTGGCGCACAGTGTCGGCAGCATCGCGGCGGGCAAGCAGGCGGACCTCTGCGTTTGGCGAATCGAGACGCTTTCGGAGCTTGGCTATTGGGTCGGACTGCCGGGGCCGGAGCGCCGGATTTTCGGAGGGCAGGATGCGTAACGTCGCCGCGGCGCTCGTCGCGATTATTTGCTGGGTCGGCCTCGCGATCCAGTTCAACGCAACCTTCGCCAACCAGCATCACCTCGTTCCGACGCTCTGGGTGCTGCTTCGTTTCTTCACCGTCATCACCAATATTGCAGTCGCGATTGTCATGACGTGGGTCGCGATCGGCGGTCGCCCGAGTGCGATGCTGCTCGGATGGATCACCATTTCCCTCCTCCTCGTCGGCGTCGTCTACATGACGCTTCTTCATGGGCTGGTTGAGCTCAGCGGCGGCGCGCTCCTCGCCGACACGCTGCTGCACAAGGTCGCGCCGGTCGCGAATTCGCTGTGGTGGCTGCTATTTGCGCCGCGCAAGAAACTACAGTGGAAGGACGCCCTTATCTGGTGCCTCTATCCGCTTGGCTACTTTGCCTATGCGCTCGCGCGCGGCCAGTACGAGCACAAATATCCCTACCCGTTCATGGATGTCGGCAGGCTCGGGTGGACCCAGACTCTCATCAACGCAGGCGGCATCGCGATGGCGTTCATCCTCGCGGGGCTGGCCCTTGTCTGGATCGACGGTTGGCGTCCCCTTGGGTCGAAGGGCGGCAGCCGCTAAGGCGCGGCGATGAACGACAGTAGACGCGACAACAGCCGCCACATCCGCGCTCGCCGCGGCAGCGAGATCGTGGCGAAGAGCTGGACCACCGAGGCCGCGGTGCGGATGCTGATGAACAATCTCGACGATGAGGTTGCGGAGGACCCGCAAAGCCTCGTCGTCTACGGCGGCATCGGCCGCGCCGCGCGCAACTGGCAATGTTACGACA
>JAFBAM010000295.1 GCA_019247755.1 Sphingomonas sp. | reverse complement strand
AATATTGCCGTCGTTCACGACATCGTCGCGGAGGCGGAGCTTCTGGTCGATCACCGCGGTAAGCGGTTCGACGCCGTCGGTGTTGACCTCGGCGAGCTGCTCGACCCAGCCGAGGATATTGTTGAGCTCGGGCGCCAGCCGCTCGATTTCCTCGTCGCTCATGGCGATCCGGGCGAGCCGCGCGATGTGGCGGACCTGTTCGTTCGTCACTGACATGATGGGGCGCGGATAGCGGCGGGTGGATGCAGCGGCAAGCTGTCCCCCGTTCGTCGCAAATCACGAGAATACTAATCCATATTAGCGTGAAGAAGATTGGTTCCCAAAACGGTTCTTCCTATCTCCCGCCGCGAGCCCCGCTCTTCCGCAACGCGAAAGGGCGAGACTCCGGCTCGACGACAGTTGCCCCTGAGTCGAGCCGTCAAACCTCCTTTTTGGCTGTGAGGTTGCCGTGGCTCGCCCCGCCGCATAGGGCGCCGCCCAATGTGCGCCCGCCGCTTCCTGACGATCATCTTCGTGCTGACGCTGATATTCGTCGCCGGTGCCTTCGCTATTTACCAGTGGGGCGGCCGGGTGCTGATCAACCAGTCGGTCCCGAAAGGGCATTTCGAAGCAGCGAAGGCGGGTGGCGGTCCGGATTATGCCAAGGACGACGCCTGGCTAAGCCGTCCGGGGCTCAACGGTCCCGCTGAGTGGACGCCCGCGGGCGTGGAATCCGGCAACGCCAAGCCTGCCGCGGTCTTCTACATCCATCCGACGACTTACTTGGATACCGATCGCTGGAATGCGCCGTTGGTCGACGGCGGGGAGACGGCGTTCCGCACCAACCTGTTTGTCCAAAGCCAGGCAAGCGCCTTCAACGGCGTGGGCGAGATCTGGGCTCCGCGTTACCGGCAGGCGGCGTTCGGCGCATTCCTCTTGAAGAGCGAAGACGCGGAAAAGGCGCTGGATTTCGCCTATCGCGACGTCGCGGCGGCGTTCGACGAATTCGTCAAAGAGTCCGGAGACCGGCCGATCATCCTCGCCGGGCACAGCCAGGGTGCGCTGCACCTCGAACGGCTGCTGAAGGAGAAGGTGGCCGGGACGCCGCTCGCGAAGCGGGTCGTCGCGGCTTACGTCGTCGGCTGGCCGATAAGCAAGAAGTCTGACCTTCCGGCGCTCGGCCTGCCAGCGTGCCGGGCCGGGGATCAGTCGGGTTGCGTCCTGTCATGGATGACCTTCGGCGACCCGCCCAACCCCGATTTCATCCTGCGCGACTGGGAAAAGACCAAGGGCTTCGACGGTGGCGAGCGGCTCCAGGACGATGTGCTCTGCGTCAATCCGATTAGCGGAAGCACCGATGGCGCCGCTGCCGCTGCGGACAATCCCGGCACCCTGATCCCGACCACCGACCTGCGCTCGGCGACGCTGCAAGTCGGCGCAGTCGGGGCGCATTGCGACAAAGGCCTGCTGATCCTTGACGGCGTGCCGACAGCGGCCGGCGGCTTCGTCCTCCCGGGCAATAACTACCATGCGTACGACTATGCCTTGTTCTGGGGCGCGATCCGGCGTGATGTGGAGCGGAGGCTCACCGCATGGCATCGTTGATCACCAGCGATACGAGCGAGTTCGCGGGGGCTTTGTCGAACGGCGGCAAGCTCGCCGGCCTCGACGTCGGCACCAAGACCGTCGGCCTCGCGATCTGCGATGCCGGCTGGCACTTCGCCGGGCCATCCGAGACGATCCGGCGGACCAAGTTCACCAAGGACCTCGAAGCCCTGAAGGCCTTCATCGACCGCGAGCATGTGGTCGGGCTCGTCGTCGGCTTGCCGCTGAACATGGACGGAAGTGACAGTCCGCGCACCCAATCGGTGCGCGCGTTCGCCCGTAACCTCGCGCCACTCGAGCTGCCGGTCTTGCTCTGGGACGAACGCTGGTCGACCCAAGCAGTGGAGCGGGCGATGATCGAAGCGGACGTGAGCCGCTCCAAGCGAGCCGAGAAGGTCGACGCCCTCGCCGCCGCTCATATCCTGCAGGGCGCGATCGATGCGCTGGCCAACCTGCCGGACCCGCAATAACCACGGCGCCCGTGGACCTGCTTTCAATCGATTCGCTGGGCGACGCCGAGATCGCCGACATCCTCGACCGCGCCGAGATGTATTTCACCGGCAATCGCGGCCGGCGAGGCACCGAACGCCTGCATGGCCGGATCGTCTTCAATGTCTTTTATGAGAACTCGACACGTACAGCGATGTCGTTCGCGACGGCGGCGCACCGGCTCGGAGCATCGGCAATCTCGCTGTCAGTGGAGCGGAGTTCGGTCGCGAAGGGCGAGACGCTGGAGGACACGGCGCGGACGCTCAACGCGATGCGGCCCGACGCGCTGGTCATCCGTCATCGCGAGAATGGCGCGCCTGCCGCGGTCGCGATGATCATGGACGCACCGGTCATCAACGCCGGAGACGGAACCAACGAGCATCCGACCCAGGCCTTGCTCGACGCGGCCACTATCCGCCGGCGGTTAGGTCGCATCGAGGGCCTGAAGATCGCGATCTGCGGCGACATTCGACACAGCCGCGTGGCTCGATCCAATGCCCTGCTGCTGCCTCGGCTCGGCGCCGAGGTGCGGCTGGCCGGTCCGCCCGAGCTCATGCCCGACGGCGTGCCGCCAATCTCGATCGATGAAGCAATCGCCGGGGCGGACGTCGTGATGATGCTTCGCGTGCAGCGCGAGCGGCTGGAGGATGAGCTCGGCGATGCGCCGGGCGAATATCTGGCGCGCTACGGCCTCACCAGCCAGCGGCTGGCGACGGCGTCTCCCGAAGCAGTCGTCATGCACCCTGGCCCAATGAATCGCGGCGTCGAGATCGAGGACCGAATCGCCGACGACCCGGAGCGATCGTTGATCACGCTCCAGGTCGAGATGGGCGTGGCAGTCCGGATGGCCTGCCTCGAACTGCTGATCGGAAGCTAGCGAGCTTACCGCGAAGCGAGCTGGGTATCGCCCGCGACGTTGCGGACGAAGCAGCTGCCGCCCTGGCGACGCAGCGCGTTGCACAGGCCGTTCGCTTCACCGAGACTGTTAAAGCCACGCACCGACAGACGGTAGAAGGTGCCCTTCGGGCTCGAGAACTTCGCGCTCATCGGAGCGTAGCTCTTGAGCGCCGCATATTTGTGCGCGGCACCGTTCCAAGCGGTCAACACTCGCTGCGGCGAACCGTAAGCGCCGAGCTGGACGACCGCCGGGAACTTGCCGACCGGGCGAGCCGCGGCTGGGCGGCGCGGCGCGGCGGCGGGCTTGGCGATCGGTGCCGGAGCGCTGGGCATCACCGAAGCGAGGACGGCCTTGGCCTCCGAAACCGCCGTGGCAGCGAGCGTCGCGAGCGTCACACTGGCTGGCGGCGGAGCCGGAGCGGCTGCGTGCACGACCGGGGCCGGAGCCGGGGCGGTGGCCTGGACCACCGAGGCCGGCGCGGGCTTCGACGAGGCCGCAGCAACCACCGCCGGCTTGGCCGGAGCCGGAGCAGGGACGTTCGGCCGCATGAAAATCTTGAGCTGCGGAGATGCCTCGGCGACCTTGACCGGCTGGGCCGTCGGCGCCGCGCCGAGCGCGAGCTGAACCGGCTGGCCGGCATCGACCGCCGCCGGAGTCACGCCGACGAGCGCTGCGACCTGGTCGGCGGCATGTGTTGGCTTGGCGAGCTTCATCCACTGCTGGATACGGCCATCAAGCTGCGCGGGAGCAACGTCCTGCGAAGCGATAATCTTGGCTTCGTCCCACTCGCCGGCGAGCGCATGTGCAAGCGCAAGGTTCTGGCGGATTGTGGCATCAGCGCCCGGCGCGCGGGCAGCCGGATCCAGCACCGCGATCGCTTGCGACGTGCGGCCGGCAAGCGCCAGCGCGAGGCCATAGTCGGAAGCGTCGAGCGAGCCGCGGTGCGTATTAAGGAACGCCGCAGCCTGATCGTTCTTGCCGAGCGCAATTTCGACCAGCGCGAACTTCAGCACGACCTGCTGCTGGTTCGGATCGAGCGTCAGCGAATCGCGGAACGCGGCTTCCGCCGACTGGAACCGGCCACCGGCGAAATAGGCGTTGCCGAGTAGCGCGCGGACCTGGGCATCGCCCGGCGTCTTGGCGACCGCACGCTCGGCGAAGCCGATCGCGGCCGGCACGTCATTGGCGTTGAGCGCGGCGATGGCGCGGAGGCCGAGACCGACATCCGAGTCCGCTTTTACGTCGGCCTGCGAAGCGGCAGCGACATGGGCTTGCGGCCGAGCGCAGCCCGCGATCATCGACGACAAGACGATGAGCGAGAGTGCCGAGCTGGTGCGAAGCGGCTGGTTCATTGGATTACCCCCTACGTTTTGCCTTTTCGGCTAGCCCTTCGAGATCGGGCATGCGCTCGAGCAACTGATCGAGCGCGGCAGTCACCAGTTGCTGCGCCGACCTTCCGTCGACGGCGCAAGCAAGCCGGAGTTTCAAATGACGTTCGGTATCGAGGCGAAGCGTGAAAGCCGCCTTCGCCTTGCTTCCGGGAGCGGCGCGCGGGCGCGGCGCCGGCTTTGGCGCGATGCGGGCCACGATCGCGGCGACCGGAGCGGCCGGAGCCTCTTCGACCACTGGAGCGGCTGGAGCCTCGTCAGCTTCCGGCTCATAGACCTCCGCAGTTTCGTCGACCTCTTCGTCCTCTTCGCATTCGTAGAGGCGATCGGCGATCTCGGCCTGCTGGTCGTGAACTGGAGAGCCAACTGGCGTCAGGCCGGTCGGATGATGAGCGCGCGGATGCTCGACGACGTCCTCACCGAACGCGTCATGATCTTCGTCGCGCTCGGTATCGGCCGGCTTGGGCGGCTCGAACCCCATGTCGTTCCAGCCGAGATCCTCAAGGCCGTTGCCGACCTGGCCGAAACCCTGCGGCCGCATGGCCGGACGCGCAGCGCCCTTGCGGGCGAGAAGACCCGAAGAAAGAGAGGCAAAAGGCTTGGCTTCAGTTGCCACCTCGACGCCCCCTTACTGACCGACGACGCGGCGGCCGAAACCGCCGACGGGACGCGGACTCGCCGCAGCGATGCCCGGCGCGGCGCCTGGCGCAGCAAACACGGTACGGCGGAAATTCTTTTCGAGACGATCCGAGATATATTCCCAGAGCTCGGCAACTTCCTTGGCCGAACGTCCGCCGGGATCCACTTCCATGACCGTGCGGCCGTCGATCATCGAGGCTGCGAAATCGGTGCGGTGGTGGATGGTGACCGGGGCAACGGTGCCGTGCTGCGAGAGCGCAACGGCGGCTTCGTAAGTGATCTTGGCCTTGGGCGTCGCGGCGTTCACGACGAAGATCAAAGGCTTGCCGGCGCGATCGCAAAGATCGACCGTGGCGCCGACGGCGCGAAGGTCGTGCGGGCTCGGCCGGGTCGGGATGACGATCAGCTCGGCCACCGCGATAACGCTCTGGATCGCCATGGTGATCGCCGGCGGGGTGTCGATGACCGCGAGGCGGAAGCCCTGCTGGCGAAGCACTTCGAGATCGGACGCAAGACGGGCGACCGTGGTCTGGGCAAAAGCCGGCATGTCGGCTTCGCGCTCGTTCCACCAGTCGGCAAGGCTGCCTTGCGGATCGATATCGATCAGGCAGACCGGGCCCGCTCCAGAGAGCTGGGCCTGCACCGCAAGATGGCCGGACAAGGTGGTCTTGCCGGATCCCCCCTTCTGCGATGCCATTGCCAGGACGCGCATGCTTTTCCCCTCGCGTGAATTGACGTCAGTTCAGCGGCGAGGTGACACCAGAGGCTCTAAAATCTGGTTAACATGCCCAGAGAGAGTTGGCGGTTTCCCGCCAGTGGGCTAAAGCTGATTGAGGGGTAAGTTAACGTATGCATGCCAAATACTTAGTTGCTGTAGCCGCAATCGCGTTGTTCACGGCGCCGCTTTCGGCCCAATCGGTGAAGGCGGGCATCGAAGCCTGGCAGCATGCCGATTACGCCGCTGCGGTCGCAATCTGGCGCCCGCTAGCCGAGAACGGCGACGCCGATGCGGCGTTCAACCTAGGGCAGGCTTATCGCCTCGGAAGAGGCGTGCCGCTGAGCCTTGGGTCCGCCCAAAGCTGGTTCCTGCGGGCAGCACAGACGGGGCACGTCGACGCACAGACGACGCTGGGATTGCTGCTGTTTCAGAACGGCGACCAGGTGCAGGGGCTGAAGTGGCTCAAGGCTGCCGCGGTCCAGGGTGAGCCGCGAGCGCTGCTGGTCTACGGCACCGCCTTGTACAATGGCGATGGGGTCGCCCAAGACAAGATACTCGGCTACGCTTATGTCAGCAGGTCCGCCGCGGCCGGACTAGCTCCTGCGAAGGAAACGCTTTCGCAGCTCGATGGGCTGATGGCGCCCGACGACCGGGCAAAGGCGATTGCAATGTCGCGCGCGATCCCCACGGGCTCGCCGGTCAGCGCCAGGCCTTCAAATCCGGTGGCGGTCGCCGAAGCGAATCCGCCGAAGCAAAGCACGCCCAAGCCCGTGACGCCGAAACCCGTCGCGCCCAAGCCCAAACCCCAGCCGCCAAAGCCGAAACCGGTAGCGACGTCGCCTGTGGCCGGAGACTGGCGGATCCAGCTCGGCGCTTTCTCTCAGCGCGGGAGCGCCGAGGCGCTGTACCAACGCGTGTCGGGCAAGGCCGCGCTCGCAGGGCGTCGCCCGATTTATGTGCCGGCCGGGAACGTCATCCGGCTTCAGGTCGGACCGTTCGTCTCGCGCGCGGCGGCGCAAGGCGCATGCGGGTCGCTCGGCGTCGCCTGCTTCCCGGTCCCGGCGAAGTAATTATTTCCTGAACCAGTCGCGGCGGCGGACGCCCTGCACCCACAGCAAAGCGTCGAGGCCGTGATGACGAAGCTCGGCGTCCGCGACCTCGATCAGTGCGGGCTTGGCGCGGAAGGCGATGCCGAGGCCCGCTTCTTCCACCATCAATTTGTCGTTGGCGCCATCGCCGACCGCGAGAACATCCTCGGCCTTCAGCCCGAGGCCGTCGCGCGCTTCGATCAAGGCGTCGCGCTTGGCGATTCCATCAACGATCGGGTCGCCGACCTCGCCCGATAGCTTGCCGCCGGCAAAGACGAGACGGTTTGCGCGCACCCGGTCGAATCCAACGGTCCGCGCGACGGGCTCGGCGAAGGAGAGGAAACCTCCTGACACCAGCAGGCAGCTTGAGCCGCCTGCACGCATGGTTTGCACCAACGTCTCAGCACCCGCGGTCACGCGCACGCGCTCGTTCAGGCAGCGCTTCAGCTCGGTTTCGTCGAGGCCGGCCAGAAGCCGCACTCGCTCGCGCAGCGCACCCGGGAAATCGAGCTCGCCCTGCATCGCCCGCTCGGTGATCCGCGCGACTTTCTCCTTCAAACCCGCATAATCGGCGAGCTCGTCGATGCATTCCTGGCCGATGATGGTCGAATCCATGTCGGCGACGAACAGTCGCTTCCAGCGCGGCTCGTCGGGCTGGACGACGATGTCGACGCCATCGAGGCCGTCGAGCGCCCAGCGCGCATCCTTGCCATTGCCTGAGAATCGCAGGTCAGCGGCGTCGCCTTCGTCGATCCAGTGAAGGAAGGCAGCCTTGGGATCGAGCTCGCGAAGCAGCCCGAGCACGCGATCGACCAGCCTGTCATCCAGCCGTCCCGCTGCTATCAGCGTCGCGATTCCCATGCCGTCTCCCAAGCCTCCTCTCGTCGTCATCGCCGGGCCGACCGCAAGCGGCAAGTCGGCACTGGCGCTCGCCCTTGCACAGCAAATCGGAGGGGTGATCGTCAACGCCGATAGCGCGCAAGTCTATCGCGACCTACGGGTCCTCAGCGCCGCGCCCGCCGACGAGGAGATGAAGCAGGCGGAACATCGGCTTTACGGCGTACGAGACGGCGCCCTCCCCTGCTCCGCCGCCGATTGGGCGGACATGGCCCGGCGCGAAATCGCGGATCTCCACGTAAGCGGGCGAACGCCGATCCTGGTGGGCGGGACCGGCCTCTACCTGCGAACGCTGCTGGACGGCATCGCGCCGGTGCCGGCGATCGACCCCGAGGTTCGCGCGCGGGTGCGAGAGACTCTGGTCGAGGACAATCGGCTGAAGCTCCGGACGCTCGACCCGGAAGCCGCGGAGCGGCTGAAACCTGGCGACAGCGCGCGGATCAACCGGGCGCTGGAGGTCATTCTCTCGACGGGCCGAACGCTGGCTGAATGGCAGAAGGAGCGTTCGGGCGGCATCGCCTACGAGGTCGAGCTGAAGGCGCTGATCCTGTTGCCACCGCGCAAGTGGCTCTACGCCCGGTGCGACGAGCGCTTCGCCCACATGATCGATCAGGGCGCCGTCAGCGAGGTGGAGCGGTTGATCGCGCGCAAGCTCAACCCGAACCTGCCAGTGATGCGCGCGATCGGCGTCCGAGAGATTTCCGCCTATCTCCTCAGGCAATCCTCGCTCGACGAGGTGATTGCCGCGGGCCAGCAGGCGACCCGCCGCTACGCCAAGCGGCAATATACCTGGTTCGCGCATCAGCCGCCTGCCGAGTGGCCGCGGTTTCAGGAAGCGTTGGATGTTGACCGCCTCGGGGACGCGCTGGCCCTGCTGCGGCCGAAGGGCTAGGCGGCCCCCCATGGACTTCCTGCGCGATGCTGACATCGATCCCGCGCCGCTTATCGGAAAGCGCGTCGCAATCCTGGGCTACGGCAACCAGGGCCGGGCGCAAGCGCTCAATCTCCACGATAGCGGCATCGACGTCGTAGTCGGCCTGCGCGGCGCGTCCGGGAGCCGCATCGAGGTCGAAGCTTCGGGGCTTGAGACCGCGCTGGTCGAAGATGCGGTCGCGTCCGCCGACGTCGCGATGATGCTGGCGCCGGACGAAATTCATTCGGCGCTCTATGGTGAAATCGAGCCGGGCCTTCGGCAGGGCGCCGCGCTGGGGTTCAGCCACGGGTTGTCCGTCCGCTTCGGATTCGTGAAACCGCGCGCCGACCTGGACGTCTTCCTGATCGCCCCTAAGGGTCCGGGCACGGCGCTCCGCTCACTCTACACCGAAGGCAAGGGAATGTTGGCGGCCTGGGCGGTCGGGCAGGATGCGACCGGCAACGCGCGCGACATCGCACTCGCTTATGGACGAGCAATCGGCTCGGGGCGCGCTGGGTTGATCGCGACGAGCTTTGCCGAAGAGGCGGAGGCCGACCTTTTCAACGAGCAGGCGGTTGTGTGGGGCGCAGTGCCGGAGCTGCTGATCGCGGGCTTTGAGACGCTGGTCGACGGAGGCGTGTCGCCCGAGCTGGCCTATCTCGAATGCGTTGGAGAGCTGAAGCTGCTCGCCGACCTGATCGAAGCGCGCGGTATCGCGGGCATGCGCGAGGTCATCTCCAACACCGCCGAGCTCGGCGCATTTTTGGGCGGACGGCGGATTGTCGACGCCAGCGTCCGGGCGCGCATGGCCGAAGTGTTGCGGGAAGTGCGAGCCGGCCTCTTCGCGAAAGAGCTGAGCGACGAGGAAGCCAGCGGCTATGCGCGGCTCGAAAAGGCTCGGGCCGAAAATCGCAAGACATTGCTGGAAGAAACGCGCCGCCGTCTGACCGGCGAGGATTGATCAGCCGACTATGTCGGACGTCGCTGCGGGCCGTTCGCCGACGCTTGCGCGTTCAAGATAGGCGCGCTGCATTTCACGGTGTGCTTTTGCGACTTCGGGATCGGATGCAGCGCTGGCGAGCTCCTGCTCTTCCGCCGCGCGCTGAGCAAAATAGATGCGGTCCTGTTCAGCCACGGCGCGCCTCCCTTAAGAAGGAAGCCTGCAACCTAGCAGATTCAGGCCTTTTCCGCGACCTTTTCCTTCGCGCGATCGATCGCTTCGAGAACGATCCGGCGAGCGTCCGCGGCATCGCCCCATTTGCCGACCCGGACCCACTTGTCCGCTTCCAGATCCTTATAGTGAGTGAAGAAGTGCTCGATCTGCTGGAGCACGATCGAAGGCAGATCCTGCCGTTCGCCGACGTCCGAATAATAAGGGAAGGTCGTGTCGACCGGCACGCAGATGAGCTTCTCGTCGCCGCCATGCTCGTCCTCGAGGTTGAGGACGCCGATCGGCCGCGACCGGACGACGCAGCCGGGGACGAAGGGCGAACGGGCGATGACCAGCGCATCAAGCGGGTCGCCATCGGGCGACAGCGTGTGCGGCACGAACCCGTAGTTCGCCGGGTAGCGCATCGGCGTGTGCAGGATGCGATCGACGAACAGGGCGCCCGACTTCTTGTCGAATTCGTACTTCACCGGCTCGCCGCCGACGGGGACTTCAATGACAACGTTGATGTTTTCCGGCGGATTGTTGCCGGTTGGAATGAGATCGATGTTCATGGCCAGGTTCTTAGGGGAGTTGGCCGCCGCCCCTAAACAGGGCGAGGCCAAAGAACAATGCCGACACGCTCGCCGCGACGGAGCCGACCGCATAGCCGAGAGCGAGCCCGTAAGCGTGGCGCTCGACGAGTAGAGCGGTGTCGAGGCTGAAGGCAGAGAAAGTCGTGAAGCCGCCGAGAATGCCGGTCGTGAGGAACAGCCTTACGTGCTGGCCGATGCCGGGGCGGAAGGCGAAATAGCCGGCGAGCAGGCCCATCGCAAACGAGCCGACGACGTTCACGATCATGGTGCCGAACGGGAAGCCGAAGCCGAAGAGCTTGGCCGCGCCGACGTTGACGCCATGGCGGAGCGCGCCGCCGATCCCGGCACCGAGGAAGACGATCAGGTAGAGCATGAGTGGCGCTTACTTCCGACCGAAAAGTTTTTCGATCTCGGCGTGACCGAGCTTCACCCAGGTGGGGCGGCCGTGGTTGCACTGGCCTGAGCGCGGCGTGACTTCCATCTCGCGGAGCAGGGCGTTCATCTCGGCCACCGACAGCACGCGGCCGGCGCGGACCGAACCGTGGCAGGCGATGGTCGCGGCGACGAGGTCGAGCTTGTCGCGGAGGCTGAGTGGGCCGCCGAGCTCGGCGATTTCGCTCGCGAGGTCGGCGAGAAGGCCTGCCGCGTCGGTCTTGCCGAGCGCTGCTGGCACAGCACGGACAAGCATCGACGTCGGGCCGAAACGTTCGATATCGAGGCCCATGTCGCCGAGTTCGGTTGCAGAGCCTTCGAGCCGGTCGCAGTCGGGCTCGTCGAGCTCGACGACTTCGGGAATGAGCAAGGCCTGGCGGGCGACCGATCCGCCTTCGCGCGCGGCACGCATCCGCTCAAGCACAAGCCGCTCGTGCGCGGCATGCTGGTCGACGATGACCAGCCCGTCCTCGGCTTCAGCGACGATATAGGTCGCCGCAACCTGGCCGCGGGCGACGCCGAGGGGGTAGCTCGGCACGGGTTCGACCGCCGGCTCTGCGCGAGCTGCAGGTACAAAGGTCACCGGCTCAAACACCCGTTGCTCCTCGCGCAGCGTCGAGACGGCCAGGCCGAGGCTGGGCTCGGGGATATAGCTGGCGCTGCTCGTCCACATGACGGGCGCGGCTGCCTGTTCCCGGGCGGCGCTGCGCTGGCTTTCTTCGTCGAGTGCGTGGCGGAGGCCGCCGATGATTAGGCCGCGGATGGCGACAGGGTCGCGGAAGCGGACCTCGGTCTTCGCCGGATGAACGTTAACGTCGACCTCCTCCAACGGGACGTCGAGAAACAAGGCGGCGATCGGGTGGCGGTCGCGGGCGATGAGGTCGCGGTAAGCAGCGCGGAGCGCCCCGACGAGCAGCCGGTCCTTCACCGGGCGCGAATTGACGAACAGGAATTGCTGGTCGGCCATCCCGCGGTTGAAGGTCGGCAGGCTGATCACGCCGGTCAGGCGGAGGCCATCGCGCGTGCAGTCGATGCCGACGCCGTGGCGGTCGAGCTCGTGGCTCAGCAGCTCCGCGACGCGGGTCGGCGCGTCGGCCTGCTGGAGGGTGAGGATGCGCCGACCGTCATGCTCGAGCGTGAAACCGACGTCGCTGCGCGCCATTGCGAGGCGCTTCACGGCATCGAGGCACGCGGCATATTCGGAGCGCGGGCTGCGCAAGAACTTGCGGCGCGCAGGCACCTTGTCGAACAGGCCCTCGACCCGGATGCGGGTGCCCGGCGGAAGCGCAGCCGGCCCCTCGCCGTTTGAGGCGCCATGGTCGATCTCGATTCGCCAGCCGTCCGTTCCACGAACCCGGCTTTCAAGCGTGAGCCGCGATACGCTAGCGATCGAGGGCAGCGCCTCGCCGCGGAAGCCGAAGCTGGTCACCTGGTCGATGGCGTCGCTCGGAAGCTTGGAAGTCGCGTGGCGCTCGAGCGCGAGCCGCATCTCGTCCGGGTTCATGCCGGACCCATCATCGGAGACTTCGATCAATTCGAGGCCGCCCGCGTAGAGCCGGACCGCGACCTGCGCCGCCCCGGCGTCGAGTGAATTTTCAACCAGCTCCTTGAGGGCGCTCGCCGGGCGTTCGACGACCTCTCCCGCCGCGATGCGATTGATGAGCTCGGGGGGCAGCCTTCTTATTGACATGTTAAGCATTCCTAGCCCATTCCGAACTCGCCGGCGAAGCACTGTTTTTCAAAGAAATTCAGACCGCATTCAATGGGTCGTAACTAATTGAAAGTTAAGCCGCGGAACGCTGATCCGCGAGCCTGACGGGGACTAGTCGAGGGACGGGGATCTGATGTTCTGGAATCGTTGGTTCAAATGGATGTCGCACGACATGGCGATCGACTTGGGGACCGCCAATACGCTCGTGTATGTCCGCGGCCGCGGCATCGTCCTCAATGAGCCCTCGGTGGTGGCCATCGAGACCATCAACGGCGTGAAGAAGGTCAAGGCCGTCGGCGACGACGCCAAGCTGATGATGGGCAAGACCCCCGACCAGATCGAAGCCATCCGACCGCTGCGCGACGGCGTCATCGCCGACATCGATGTCGCCGAACAGATGATCAAGCACTTCATCCACAAGGTGCACGGCGGCAAGATGCGCGCCTGGCGCTTCCCGGAGATCGTGATCTGCGTTCCGTCGGGATCAACCAGCGTCGAGCGCCGCGCGATTCGCGACGCCGCGTCGAACGCCGGGGCCAGCGCCGTCTATCTGATCGAAGAGCCGATGGCCGCTGCAATCGGCGCCGACATGCCGGTCACCCAGCCGATCGGATCGATGGTGGTCGATATCGGCGGCGGCACGACCGAGGTCGCGGTGCTGTCGCTTCGCGGCCTCGCCTACACCACCTCGGTGCGCGTCGGCGGCGACAAGATGGATGAGGCGATCAGCTCCTACGTCCGCCGCAACCACAACCTTTTGATCGGCGAAGCCACGGCCGAGCGGATCAAGAAGGAAGTCGGGATCGCCAAGCCGCCGGTCGATGGGATCGGGAAGACCGTCCACATCAAGGGCCGCGACCTGGTCAACGGCGTGCCCAAGGAGATCTCGATCAACCAGGGCCAGATTGCTGAGGCGTTGTCCGAACCGGTCGGCACCATCGTCGAGGGCGTCCGGATCGCGCTGGAGAACACCGCACCGGAGCTTGCTGCCGATATCTGCGACCAGGGCATCGTCCTCACTGGCGGCGGCGCGCTGCTCCAGGGTTTGGACGAGGTGCTGCGCGACGAGACCGGCCTTCCCGTCACGGTCGCCGATGATCCGCTCACCTGCGTTGCGCTCGGCACCGGCCGCGCGCTGGAGGAAGAGCAGTTCCGCGGCGTCCTCCAGACCGCCTAGCGAAAGCCTAGAAGGTGGCGACCGCGCGTCCCGGCTGGTCGCGTCGGGCCCAGTACGGACTCTTCTTCAGTTTCCTTGCGGTGATGGCCGGCATCATTGTCGGCGTGATCCTGCTCATCCTGTCGCTCGTGGCGCCGCAGCAATTCGACCGCGTGCGCGGGATCGCGCTCGACGTGACGGGGCCCGTGGCGGGCGGTTTGCATGAGGTCGTCGCCACCAGCGAAGGTCTGTTCACCGGCGCCGGCAATTACTGGGACGCGGCGAACCAGAACGCGGAGCTGAAACGCGAGCGCAAGGCGATGCTTCAGCGCATGGTCGAGGCCAAAGCGATCTTCCAGGAGAACCGGCAGCTTAAAGCGACGCTTGACCTCCGGGAACGTGAGCGGACGACGATCGCGACTGGAAGGATTGTCGGTTCGTCCTTCAACAGTGCCCGGCGCTTCGCGATCCTTTCCGTGGGGACGAGCGACGGCGTCCGCATCGGCATGCCAGTGCGATCGGCGGACGGCCTGGTCGGTCGGATCATCGATGCGGGTACGCTCGCATCGCGAGTCCTGCTGGTTTCCGACCGTGCGAATATCGTTCCAGCGCGGCTGCTGCGAAACGGCATTCCGGTCATCGCGCAGGGGCGCGGCGACGGAACGATCG
>JAFBAM010000122.1 GCA_019247755.1 Sphingomonas sp. | reverse complement strand
CCCGTCGAGGGTCGCGAGGCCGAAGCGACTCTTGAGCGCACGCTCCCCGGCGATGCTGTCGAACCCGCCCTTACCCACCGAGGTGCGGATTCCCGGCACGGAAGAATCGGCGATTGTCTCCGCTGGTGAGAGCCGCGCCAGCTCGGCGGCGAGCTCGCCGGGTCCGCAGCTCACCAGCTCGAACCGGGCGGTCGAGATGTCCGCTGCAGCGATCGCCCAGTCTTCGCCGGCCCGGCCGATTGCGGCGAGCCAGTTGGCAGAGGCTGACTCGAGCAACGTCTCTTCGGTGAGCGTACCCGGCGTTACGAGCCGGATGATCGCGCGTTCGACCAGAGCCTTCGACCCTCGCGCCTTGCGGGCCTCGGCCGGGCTCTCGGTCTGCTCGGCTATCGCGACTCGGTTGCCCGCCTTGATCAGCCGGGCGAGGTAGGACTCCGCCGAATGGACGGGCACGCCGCACATCGGGATTGGCTCGCCCGCGTCCTCGCCGCGCTTGGTCAGCGCGATGTCGAGGCAGGCCGAAGCGACCTTCGCGTCGTCAAAGAACAACTCGAAGAAATCGCCCATCCGGTAGAAAAGCAGGGCATCGCCGGCTTCTTCCTTGAGGCGGCGGTACTGGGCCATCATCGGGGTCGGAGCGTCGGCTCGGGCCATGGCCGAACCGTAGCCGCTGCCAACCTGGCAATCGACCCGAAATCGCCCGCGCGCGTGACTCTTGCGCGCGCTGTCCGCTAAGGCGCCCGCCCAAGGAGAGGGAATGTCGGAAAGCAACGTCAAATATACCGAGGCCGAGGCGCTGGAATTCCACGCGCGCGGCCGGCCGGGCAAAGTCGAGATCATCGCCACCAAGCCGATGGCCACCCAGCGCGACCTCGCGCTCGCCTATTCTCCGGGCGTCGCGGTTCCGGTTCGCGCGATCGCTGAAAATCCCGGATGCGCTTACGACTATACCGCCAAGGGCAATCTCGTGGCCGTCATCTCCAACGGCACGGCCATCCTCGGCCTCGGCAACCTTGGGGCCCTCGCGTCCAAACCGGTGATGGAAGGCAAGGCGGTCCTCTTCAAGCGCTTCGCCGACGTCGATTCAATCGACATCGAGGTGAAGACCGAAGATGCGCAGCGCTTCATCGATTGCGTCGAGCTGCTCGAGCCGAGCTTCGGCGGCATCAACCTCGAGGACATTGCCGCGCCCGACTGTTTCATCATCGAGCAGACGCTGCGCGAGAAGATGAACATCCCGGTGTTCCACGACGACCAGCACGGCACTGCCATCATCACCGCCGCGGGTCTGATCAACGCCTGCCACCTGACCGGCCGCAAGATGTCCGACGTCAAGGTGGTGGTGAACGGCGCGGGTGCGGCGGCAATCGCCTGCACCGAGCTCATCAAGGCGATGGGCGTGCGGGGCGACAACGTCATCATGTGCGATCGCAAGGGCGTTATCTACAAAGGCCGTACCGACCTCGACCAGTGGAAGTCGGCGCATGCGGTCGAGACGGACCGGCGCGACCTCGCGCAGGCGCTGAAGGGCGCCGACGTATTCCTTGGCCTGTCGGCTGCGAATGTCGTTTCCAAGGACATGGTGAAGTCGATGGCGAAGGAGCCGATCATCTTCGCCATGGCCAACCCCGACCCCGAAATCACGCCGCCCGATGCCAAGGCGGCGCGGCCCGACGCCATCGTCGCCACGGGCCGCTCTGACTATCCGAACCAGGTCAACAACGTCCTCGGTTTCCCGTTCATCTTCCGGGGCGCGCTCGATGTCCGCGCGACGGCAATCAATGACGAGATGAAGATCGCTGCGGCCGAGGCCCTCGCCGAGCTGGCTCGCGAGCCGGTGCCGGAAGAAGTTGCTGCAGCCTATGGCGGACGGGCGCACAGCTTTGGCCGCGACTACATCATTCCCGCGCCGTTCGATCCGCGCCTCATGGAAACGGTATCGGCGGCGGTTGCCGAGGCGGCGGTAAAGAGCGGCGTTGCACAGAAGCCGATCGCCAATATGGAGGCGTATCGGCAGCAGTTGCGCGGGCGGCTTAACCCGACCGTCTCGGTGATGAGCCTGGCGTATGAAAATGCGAAACAGAACCCGAAGCGCGTCCTGTTCGCCGAAGGCGAGGAACCGAACGTGCTCCGCGCCGCGATCGCGTTCAAGGAAGCGGGCTACGGCACGCCGGTGCTCGTAGGTCGCGAAGAAGTTTACGACCTGCTCAAGGAACTGGGAGTCGAAAACCCCAAGGAGTTCGAAGTCCTCAACAGCCGCAACTCACCGCTGGTCGGCCGCGCCGTCGACTACATCTACGCGAAGCATCAGCGGCACGGCATGCTGCGCCGCGAGGTCGAGCGACTGGTCAACCAGGACCGCAATTATTTCGCTGCGGCGATGCTCGCATTGGGCGAAGCCGACGCCATGATCACGGGCACCACGCGACCGTTCAGCCAGTCGCTGCGGCAGGTGCGGCTGGTCATCGACGATGAGCCTGAGGCCACTCCATTTGGCGTTACCGTGGTGGTCGGTAGGAACCACACCGTCCTGGTCGCCGATACGGCAGTGACCGAGCGCCCGACCGCCGAGCAATATGCCGCGATCGCGATGCGCTCATCGGCATTCGCCCGGCGCATGGGCCTTGAGCCGCGCGTCGCCTTCACCAGCTACACCACATTCGGCAATCCGCCCGGCGTCCATATCGAGGAGCTTCGCGGTGCGGTCGAGCTGTTGACCGGCTTCCACGCCGACTTCGAGTTCGAAGGCGAAATGGCGCCCGACGTCGCGCTCAACTACGACATGCAGAAGCGCTTCTATCCGTTCACGCGCCTGTCCGGGCCCGCCAACATCCTGGTCATGCCGGGCCTGCAGTCGGCTAGCATTTCGGCGAAGCTGCTGCGGGAGCTCGGCGGGGAAAGCGTGCTCGGCCCGTACATGCTCGGCCTCGAACATCCGGTGCAGATCGCGCCGATGACGGCAAGCGCGTCAGACTTGGTGATGCTGGCAGTTCTGGCTGGCGGGGACGCGCACGCCAAGGCGCAGCGCAAAAAGGCGCGGGCGCGCCGCTAAATCCGTTCGACGGAGCTGACCGGCTCGGCGTCGCGCAGCGCGGCGATGATCGCGTGCAGGTGCGCGAGGTCGTGCACCTCGATGTCGAGATGGAACGTCTGAAAGCTGCCGTCCCTGTGGACCAGCTGAAGGTTGATGATGTTCGCGTGCTTCGTGCCGAGGATGCTGGACATGGTGCCGAGCGCACCGGGAATGTCGCGGAGGATCACCGCCAGGCGCGCGGCGCCGCCGTCCGATCCCTCGCCCCACGCGAGGTCGAGCCAGTCGGCGTCGATCCCGCTGGCCAGTGTGTCGCAGCCGATCACGTGGACCTCGATCTCCTCATCTTCCCGGCGGAGGCCGACGATCCGGTCCCCCGGAATCGGATGGCAACATTGGGCGAGGTGATAGGCCACGCCCGGCGTTAGCCCCTTGATCGAAATCGCCTTGCGCTGTCCCATCGGCCGGGGCGCGACATCGCCGCCGGCTGACCCGGGCATCAGGGCCTCCATCAGCGATTCATCGCTCACGCGTTTGCGTGCGATCGCGATCATCAGCTCGTCTTCATTCTCGATCTTGAGCTTCTTCAACGCGCGCTTCAGCGCCTGGCTGTCGAGCTCCGCAGGCAAGCGAGCGACGATCTCGTCGTAGATCTTCCGGCCGAGCTCGACCGTCTCCTCGCGCTCCTTGTGACGGACGAACCGCCGAACGCCCGCGCGCGCCTTGCCGGTCGCGACGAAGCGCAGCCAGCTCGGCTGCGGGTGCTGCGCTTCGGACGCCAGGATTTCGACCTGGTCGCCATTCTCCAGCATCGTGCGAAGCGGCACCACGCGCCCATTCACCTTGGCGCCCACCGTCCGGTCGCCGAGGTCGGTATGGACGGCGTAAGCGAAGTCGACCGGGGTCGCCCCCTTTGGCAGCTGGATCAGCTCACCCTTCGGCGTGAAGGCGAAGATCCGATCCTGGTACATTGCCATCCGCGTGTGCTCGAGCAGCTCTTCCGGGCTCTCGGCGTGGTCGAGAATCTCGACCAGGTCATCGACCCAGGGGATGGTGATCTCGCCCTTCGGTTTCCCTTCCTTGTACGCCCAGTGGGCGGCGAGCCCGCGTTCGGCCTGCTCATGCATGTCGCGGCTGCGGATCTGGATTTCGATCCGCATCTTGGAGTCATGGATGACCGACGTGTGGAGGCTTTGATAACCGTTCCGCTTGGGTGTCGAGATATAGTCCTTGAACCGGCCCGGAACCATCGGCCAGCGTCGATGGATCAGGCCAAGTGCGCTGTAACAAGCGGCGACATCGGCGACGATGATGCGGAACGCCATGACGTCCGACAATTGCTCGAAGCTGATGTGGCGCTCGGCCATCTTTTTCCAGATCGAGTACGGGTGCTTCTGCCGGCCCAGCACCTCGGCGGTAAGGCCATTGTCGGCGAGGTAAAGCTGCAGGCCCAGGCCGATTCGGCTGACGAGGTCGCCACCCAATTCAGTCAGCTGGTTCAGGCGGCGGGTGATGGAAGCATAGGCATCGGGCTCGAGCTCCCGAAATGCCAGCGTCTGCATCTCGGTCATCATCTCGTACATGCCGATCCGCTCGGCGAGCGGCGCGTAGATATCCATCGTCTCGCGGGCGATGCGGCGCCGCTTCTCTTCTGATGGAATGTGGTGGAGCGTCCGCATGTTGTGGAGCCGGTCGGCGAGCTTCACCAGCAGGACCCGAATATCGTCCGACAGCGCGAGCAGGAACTTGCGGAGGTTCTCCGCAGCCCGCTCGCTCTCCGACTGCGCTTCGATCTTGCTGAGCTTGGTGACACCGTCGACCAGCCGCGCGACATCCTTGCCGAAATGCTTCTCGATCTCCTGCGGCGTCGCGAGCGTATCCTCGATGGTGTCGTGCAGGATCGCGGTGGCGATCGTCTGGTCGTCGAGCTTGAGGTCGGTGAGGATGCCCGCGACCTCGATCGGATGGCTGAAATAAGGGTCGCCGGACGCTCGTTGCTGGCCGCCGTGCGCCTTCATCGAGAAGACGTAGGCGCGGTTGATCAGCCCCTCATCCGCATCGGGATCATAGGAGCGGACCTTCTCGACCAGCTCATACTGTCTCAGCACCCCTCTAAAATGGGCAGAGGGGGCGTCATTGTGCAAGCGCGAAGATGGGGCTGCCGAGAGGGAGGGGAGACCGGCAGCCCCCGGAGGACGTTACTGGCCGCCGGCTGCCTTGCCGGTGTCGGCCTTGATCGAAGCGTTGCACTGGCCGAGCTCGGCGTCGCTGAACGCGCGGCCATCGACCAGGAAGCCCTCGACCTTGCCGGCCTTCTTGGCGAGCGCCTGGCAAAGGACCGCGGGGCGGCTTTCCAGCGTCGCGCCCCGGCAGCTGTTGCCGGCGCAGGCCCAGTTGATGTCACGAGCGACGATGCGCCCGTTCGCCGGTGCCGACAGCTTGGCGGAATAGCTGGCTGCAGCCGCAGGAGCGGCGAGGGCGGCAATGGCGGTAAGTGCAAGGATCGGACGGAGCATCGCTATTGACTCCCATGAAAGTTGTTAGAAGAAACTGAATACCGTGACTAGTTTCACACGGCAACTGTTTTTTGGAACCGAATTGTGGTTTCATGAGATTCGGATTGGGGAGAGAGGCAGCGCATGCCGGCTGACACGCTGACGTCGGGCATCGATTCGTTCAAACAGGCGGCATTGTCGTGCCCGCTGCCCGCTGCCGTCGAGCTGATCGGGGAGAAATGGGCGTTCCTCATCCTCCGCGGCGCACTCAACGGCCTCAGGCATTTCGAGGAGTTCCAGGCCGGGCTCGGAATCGCCCGCAACATCCTCTCCGACCGCCTGTCGAAGATGGTCGCGGGCGGCATCCTCGAGCGGAAGCCAGACCCCGAAGACGGCCGCCGCGTGATCTACTCGCTCACACCGAAGGGTGAAGGGCTCCTGCCGGTCGTCCTCGCGCTACGCCAATGGGGCGAGGAATGGGGCTACGGCAGCATGCGCGTACAGCTTGCCGATCGCCGCGACGGAAGGCCGGTCCGCAAGATTGGCGTCCAGGCCCATGACGGCCGCGACCTCACGCTCAATGACCTGACCTGGATCGAGCGCGAGGATTCGGCCGCGCTTCGGACAGCCGCCGAATAATCATTCCATTCCGACGATATGGTCGCGCAGTGCGCGCGCGTCGTGCAGCGCGTTGTGCGGGATCTTGCTGTTCGCCGCAGTGCTGAAGCCGCTGAGCGGCATGAACTGAAACTTGAGGCCGGAGACTTCGGCCATCACTCCGGGGCCGGTCACCAGCAGGGCATTGAACAGGGAAATGTCCTCGGGCCAGTCGGCGACGATGACAGGGTCGGGATCGCCAGCGAAATAATGCGCAAGCGTCCGCGCCGCGTCGGCACGGCTCATCCGCGGCGACACAAGACTTTCCGGCACCATGTCGAGATAAGGGACGACGTTGCGCTCGACCCAAGGCTCAAGCGCGCCTTCCCAGTCGAGCGTCACGTAAAGCTCCTCGCCGTCCTCCGGCACCAGCGCCAGGCTCAGGAGCGCGCCGCCCCAGCCATTATATTCAGTGTCGAGGAAGTAGCGCATTGCTTGTCATTGCGAGGAGCGCAGCGACGAAGCAATCCAGAATGCGGTACTGGATTGCTTCGCTACGCCCGTAAGCGCTAGCGCTGCTGAATCGCCGCGCAGTCGTCGGTCGGGAGCGCCTTGCCCTTGCGGCAGCGCTCCTGCGCCATCCGCAGTTGCTTGCCGCGCTCCTCGTCCTGCTTGCGCAGCTCGCGGCCGCGCTTCTCGTCGGCCTCCTTCTGGCTGGTGGTCACCGCATCGACGCCGGCTGAGGCCACCTTCACGGGCAGGGTGACGACATCGACTGCGGTCTTGGCGATGGTTCCGACACAGCCGGAGATGAGGGGAAGGGCGGCGAGGATCAAATACGCGTTACGCATGGCTCACCCTCACCCGCCCTGCTATTTCGCGCAACGCTAAAGCGACGAAAAGAAGCTCCACATGAGGTCGTTGGCGCTGATCGCCATCGACGGCTGCTTGCGGCCCTGCTGCGTGCCCCCGCCGGGCCAGCTGTGGCCGCCGGTATCGGTGAGGCATAGTTCGACCGGCGCGCCGCCGGCCTTCGCCGCATGCAGGTCGCAATGGGCGCCCGGCACGGTAAGCACCCGCTTCGCGTTCGGCTCCGCGCGATTGAGCTGAACCCACTTGGCCTGCGTCGCCGGCACCGAGGCGAAGTTCGTGTCGGTGAGCGCACTTACACCTTTGCCGCCGTTCAGCGGGACATGGTCGTCATCCAGTGAGTGGAACTGGATCACCGGCACCGGCCGTGATGGCCGGCACACGGCAGTATTGTCCGTGCCTTCCACTGGCGCGATCGCACGAATTTCCGGCGCTTCGCAGGCCAGCCGCCAGCTCATCATCGCCCCATTCGACATGCCGGTCGCGAAGATACGCTTGGGGTCGATGCTCGCCTGGCGCTCGACCCGGCGGATCACCTCACGAATGAAGCCGACATCGTCGACATTGTTCTCCTGCGCCTTGCCGCAGCACGCGCCGGCGTTCCAGGTCGCAAGGATGCCCGAAGGGAATCGGCTGTAGCCGTTGGGGAAGATCGCGATGAACCCGGCCGAGTCAGACTTGGAGATCAGCCGATATTTCGAATCGTCGGCCTGGAAGTCGGCATCACCGCCGCCCCCGTGGAGCGCGACCAGCATCGGCGTCGCCGCCCCGCGATAGCTCTTGGGCATGTGGACCAGATATTCGCGGGTGATCCCGTCA
>JAFBAM010000068.1 GCA_019247755.1 Sphingomonas sp. | reverse complement strand
CCACATCGGCTGCGACGTTTCCCGCTGGGTGTTGGTGCCGGTGTGCACGTCGGGCGGCGGTTTAGCCGCAGCAACGCTCGCCACCAGCGTCAGTGCAACTGCAATCACGCCGCGCTTCATTCCGCCGCCTCCAGCATGCGACGGCCGGAGCGCTCGGCGATGCGGCGCTCGAGCTCGGGACGGAAATGGCGGACGAGGCCCTGGATCGGCCAGGCGGCGGCGTCGCCCAGCGCGCAGATGGTGTGGCCTTCGACCTGCTTGGTTACGTCGAGAAGCTTGTCGATGTCGGCGACCTCGGCATCACCTTCGCGGAGGCGCTCCATCATCCGCCACATCCATCCGGTGCCTTCGCGGCACGGCGTGCACTGACCGCAGCTCTCATGCTTGTAGAAATAGCTGATGCGGCTGATCGCGCGGACGATGTCGGTCGACTTGTCCATGACGATGACCGCCGCGGTGCCGAGGCCGGAGCCGAGCGCCTTCAGTCCGTCGAAATCCATCGGCGCGTCCATGATCTCCTTCGCCGGAACCAAGGGCACCGATGAGCCGCCGGGGATCACAGCCAGAAGATTGTCCCAGCCGCCACGGATGCCGCCGCCGTGGCGGTCGATCAGCTCCTTAAAGCTGATGCCCATCGATTCCTCGACGACGCAGGGCGTGTTCACATGGCCCGAGAGCTGGAACAGCTTTGTGCCTTCGTTCTTCGGGTTGCCGATGCCCGCGAACCATTGCGGCGTGCGGCGGAGGATGGTCGGGACGACCGCGATGCTCTCGACATTGTTGACCGTGGTCGGGCAGCCGTAGAGGCCGGCGCCCGCCGGGAACGGCGGTTTGAGGCGCGGCTTGCCCTGCTTGCCCTCAAGGCTTTCCAGCATGGCCATTTCTTCGCCGCAGATGTAGGCGCCCGCGCCGCGGTGGACGAAAAGGTCGAAGTCGTAGCCGGTGCCGGCGGCGTTCTTGCCGAGCAGGCCGGCTTCATAAGCCTCGGCAACTGCCCGCCGTAACACTTCGCTTTCACGAATGAATTCGCCACGGATGTAGATGTAGCCGGCGCGCGCCCGCATGGCGTAGCCGGCGACCAAGGCGCCCTCGATCAGCTTGTGCGGATCGTGGCGGATGATCTCCCGGTCCTTGCAGCTGCCGGGCTCGGACTCGTCGGCGTTGATGACGAGGAAGTTGGGTTTGCCAAGCTTGGGCTCCTTGGGCATGAAGCTCCACTTCATGCCGGTCGGGAAGCCGGCGCCGCCGCGGCCGCGGAGGCCTGACGCCTTCACCTGGTCGATGATCGCGTCCTGGCCGATGGCGAACAGGGCCTTGGTATTGTCCCAGTCACCACGGAGGCGCGCGGCCTTCAGCCACGGCTCCTGGAAGCCGTAGACATTGGTGAAGATGCGGTCCTTGTCCGCGAGCGGCCCGGTATAGCCCATCAGAAGGCCCCCGATTGATAGGCGACGAACAGAAGGGCGAGCAGGATCACGCCAAGAACGGCAAACTTCGCGATTCCCATCACGAAACGGAACGCGAGGAACGCGAGCACCACGGCAACAATGATAGCGACAAGCGTCATTTGATCCGCTTCTGCCCGCTGCCCTCAAGCAGCTTCATCCCGCCCCAGACCAGGAGCCCGATGGCGGCCAGCGTGATGACGATGCCGAGCACGCCCTTCACCAGCTTCCACGCGAGGATGACGAGCAGGATGGCGATGACGACTTTCGCGACGTCCTTCATTGCGCACCCTCCCCGGCTGTCGCCGTCCATTGCGGACGATAGTCGTAATTGCGCTCGGCCATCTTCTTGAGCGTCGTCGGGCCGCCTTCCGGGCAGCTCGTCTGGCGATCGACCTGCGGGCCGGGCTTTGGCGTCTTGCCGGCTGCGAGCGCATCGAGGATCGCGCCCATGCTTTCCTCGGTCAGGTCCTCGTAATTGTCGTCGTTGATCTGGACCATCGGCGCATTTGCGCAGGCGCCGAGGCATTCGACTTCGGTTAAAGTGAACAGGCCGTCGTCGGTCGTTTTTCCCTTTTTCAGCCCACGCTTATAGCAAGCTTCCAGCACGTCGTCTGAACCGCGCAGCATGCAGGGTGTCGTTCCGCACACCTGGACGTGGAAGCGGCCGACCGGATGCATGTTGAACATGGTGTAAAAGGTCGCGACTTCGAGCACGCGGATGACCGGGTGGCCGAGCTCACGAGCGACGAACTCCATGACCGGGACCG
>JAFBAM010000270.1 GCA_019247755.1 Sphingomonas sp. | reverse complement strand
TTGATGTAATCCTTGCCGCCCTTGTCCCAGCGCGCCGCCATCCAGGCTTTTTCCATGTCGATGCTGTCGCGATGGACGATCGGTGCGATCGCATCGAAGAAGGCGAGGGCGTCTTGGCCGGTTTCCGCAGCGATGCTTTCGGCCAGCTTGGATCCGGTCAGTGGGCCCGTGGCGATGATGACGGGATGATCGGGAAGCGCGTCCACGCGTTCGCGGGCGACGTCGATGTTCGGGTGCTGCTCGATCGTTCGCGTGACCTCGGCGGCGAAACCATCGCGGTCGACCGCCAGCGCTGAACCTGCCGGGACACGATGTTCGTCGCCGGCGCGCATGATCAGTGAATTGAGCGCGCGCATCTCTTGATGGAGCAGGCCCACCGCGTTGTGATCGGCATCGTCGGAGCGAAAGCTGTTCGAGCAGACCATCTCGGCGAGGCGGTCTGTTTCGTGCGCGGGGGTCGTATCGCCGCCGCCACGCATCTCGCTGAGGCGGACGCGCAGGCCCGCTTCGGCGAGCTGCCACGCAGCTTCGGATCCGGCGAGCCCGCCGCCGATAATGTGGATGTCGAAGGACATGGGGGGCTGTTAGTCCCGCCCGACGGCGCTATCCAGCGCCGATGCGCATCTTCACCATCGGCTACGAAGGGGCGACGGTCGGCGAGTTCGTCGCAGCGCTCCAAGAGGCCGGCGTCAAGCGCGTGATCGACGTCCGCGCATTGCCGCTTTCACGCCGCCCGGGATTCTCGAAGACACCGCTGAAGGGCGCGCTTGAGGAAGCCGGCATCGACTATGTGCATCTGAAGGCCCTCGGAACGCCGAGCGAAGGCAGGACTGCCGCGCGTGCAGGGCGGCATGAGGACATGGCCCGGATCCATGCCGGCCAGCTCGAGCTACCCGAAGCGATGGTCCAGTCCGCGCAGATGCTCGAGCTTGCGAGCGAAAGGCCAAGCGCCTTGCTGTGCATGGAACGCGAGCCGGAACATTGCCATCGCAGCCTGCTGCTGAGCGCGGTCGGGGGCGGCGCCGAGGTCGTGCACCTGTTCGCCTGATCAACTGTAGGAACCGCGACAGAGCTGGTCAGTTACCAACGCGCAACAATCCAAATCGAAGGAGACCGCGATGAGGAAACTGGGGATCCTGATTGGCGGGGCGCTTGCGCTCTCCGCTTGTGCGACGACACCGCGAGTGCCTGTCGACCCAACCAATCCATTGTTCGCGCCCGGCTATATGGCCCAGGCAGCGAGCGCCGATCAGTTCGAGATCCAGTCGGGACAGCTGGCGCTGCAGGCGTCGCAGAACGCCGGCATCCGCAATTTTGCGAACATGATTATCGCAGACCATACCCGATCGACCCAGATGGTCGCGAGCGCCGCTGCTTCGGCGCGGCTGACGCCACCGCCGCCGACGATACTTCCGCCGCAGCAGGCGATGCTCGACCAGCTTCGGGCGGCCGGGACCGGCTATGCTTTCGACAGTGCCTTCCAGCAGGCGCAGATCCAGGCGCACCAGCAAGCGCTGGGGCTCCACCAGGGTTACGCAACCGGTGGAGACGTCCCGGCGCTGCGGACCGTCGCCGGGCAGATCGTGCCGGTGGTTCAGAACCATCTGAACATGATCCAGTCGCTGCAGGTTGCGCCGCCGCCTCCTCCTCCTCCACCGCCGCCCCCGCCGCCGGTGAGGAAGTCGGGCGAGCGAGGATGAGGTTTCCGCTCATCGAGTTAACCTAGCGCCTTATCGAAAGTTATGGATGTGGGCGCCCCAGATCGCTAGCCCGCATCCATGACTCTCAGTCTTTCCGAAGCACAGCCGGCTGCGGCGCCAGTCGGTCGCCTGATCACGCGGGTCGCCCTGTTCTGGGCTTTCACCTACGTCCTGCTGACAATCCGCGGCGCGATCTTCCATGACGATTGGAGCCGCCTGATCGACAACAACCGGCTGCTCGCGGTCAGCGTGGGCGCGGGCGCTTACGCGATGGTGCTACGGCAATTGGCTGCAGGGCAGCGCGTCACCTTGAAGGGTGCAATGGTGTGGATTGCCGGTGCGACCCTGGCGGTGATGATCGTTCGTGTCACGGTGGACGAGTTCATGTTCGACGTACCCCAGGGCGTCGGCGTGAACCTCCTGTGGAGCCTCACCTGGAGCGCCTATTTCGCGATGTGGGTCATGGGCTCACTGGCCTTCTCTCCGCGAATTGCGGCGGCGACGGCGCCCGAGCGATCCGACATCGTGGCGATGCCAGCGGAGCCCGAAAGTCTAGAGCTGCTGATCACTGCTCTTCTTGCCGAAGCCGACACGCTGAAAGGAGCCGATCGGGCGCGGCTCGCCGCAAAGGTGCTCGAACTGGGCGGCTATGAGGCTGCCGAGGCCGGCAACCAGATCGAGAACGAGCGCGCGCGACTGGCCATCCGGCTCGCCGCGCGCCTTTCCCGTTAGCCCTCGCGTACGCGGAAGTTGACCACGCGGTCCGCGGTTGAAGCCTCCACATTGCCCTGGCGGTCGAGGGTCAGGTCGTAGGTCCGGCCTTTTGCGTCCCGGCCGCGCACGTGGGTTGTCCCGCGGCGATCGGTTGTCTGCGAATAGCTGCCGATCTTCCGCGAATAATCGCCCGTGACGAGCTGGGGGTCCTGGTTGACCGGGGCAACGCCAAGGGCAACCGCAACAATCGTCGACATCAACATCATCGTCTCCATGAACTGGCAGCGGGAGGTGCTGCCTCGGAGACATCTCAAGAAGCGTGCCAATTCAAAAAGGCAGCAGGATCAATGCCTTGCAAAACTGTCAGACAGGTGACTATTGGCGCCCACTGCTATAGGTTAGTAATACACGCCAAGCCGTGTTCAGACCGCCGGCAGCTCGGCAGCCGCGGTGTGGCCATTGAGCAGGGCCTCGATGTCGGGAATGGGCCGTCCGCTCATCTCCTTGTTGACGGTGCAGACGATGCGCCGCTCGACTTCCTTGTGAAGATTCTTTCGCAGGTGACCCAATGCTTTCGGTGGAGCCACGATCGCAAGCGCCTCGAAGTCATTGCGGAGGACGCGCTTCTTCAGCTCCTCCGCTGCTTCCTCGATCCACCGGTCTTCGTCCTGCTGGTGGAAGTCGGTCTCTTCCATGGTCTGGCGACTGACATGACCTCCGCCCTGCGCTCCGATGCCGCTGCCTGCGGCTCCGGCCGAATGCGGCGCCGAGCCCTGAGCATCGGTTCGTAGTTCGCGATCCTTGCGATCATCCCGGACCTCATGCGCCTCGGTCCTGAGGTCGATTTGATTTTCGTCGCCTTGATTGCGGAGAAAAAGCTGCTTCGTTCCGTCAGCGACCAGGACCAGGGCATTATGGGGAAGGGGCATGGAGAACTCCTCGAACTAGGTCTTAGGAGAACGCGACGCGGCCCCGCCCGGTTTCCGCTGTTCGTCGCAGCTCAACGGCGCTGGACCAATTTCACTCCTGCTCCGGATCGGCGGGCTTCTCAAGCTCGCTCTCGCCAACGATGGCATCCGGCACCGGTTCGATCTCCTCGCCGCCCTCGACCTCGATCTCTTCCTCGTCGCTTTCTTCGATCTTGGCGACGCTGACGACATGCTCGTTCTCGCCGACTCGGAAGATCGTCACGCCTTGGGTGTTGCGGCCCATGATGCGGATGTCGCCGACGGTCGTGCGGATCATCTTGCCCTGGTCGGTGACGAGCATCAGCGCCTCGCCCTGACGAGCCGGGAAGGAGGCGACGACGCCACCGTTTCGTTCCGACGTGTCGATGTTGGTGATGCCCTGGCCGCCACGGTTGGTGCGGCGATATTCATACGCCGACGACCGCTTGCCGTAGCCATTTTCAGTGATTGTCAGGATGAACTGCTCATTGTCCTGCAGCTCGGCGTAGCGGTCTGCGGGCAGCGTGCATTCGACCTCCTCGCGCTCGCGCCACGGCGGACAACGCAAATAGGCTTCGCGCTCCTCCTGCGACGTTCCGACACGGTGAAGGATCGACATCGAGATGACCTGGTCGTCGCCCAGGAGCCGAACGCCGCGGACGCCCTGAGAATCGCGTGATTGAAACTCACGAACATCGGTGGCCATGAACCGGATGGCTTTGCCGTTGCGGGTAGCGAGCAGGACGTCATCCCCCTCGGTCAGCAGTTCGACGCCGATCAGGCGATCGTTCGGATCATTCTCCTCATTGTCGTCATTGCCGAAGCGCATCGCGCGCTTTCCGCCTGCTCGAATGCTGGTGAACGCGTCCATGCTATTTCGGCGAACCGTTCCGCGCGCCGTGGCGAACATGATGTGGAGCCCACCCCATTCGGCCTCATCCTCCGGCAGCGGAAGCACGGTCGAGATTGTCTCTCCTTCAGATAGCGGGAGGAGATTGACCATCGGACGTCCCTTGGTGTTTGGCCCGCCCTCGGGCAACCGCCAAACCTTCATCCGGTAAACCTGGCCCAGGTTGGAGAAGAACAGCACCGGATTGTGGGTCGAAGTTACGAAAAGGTTGGTGACCGCGTCCTCATCCTTGGTCGCCATGCCCGCGCGGCCCTTGCCGCCGCGCTTCTGCTCGCGGAAGACGGCGAGGGGCGTGCGCTTGATGTAGCCCTCCATGGTCACCGTCACGACCATGTCCTCGCGTTCGATCAGGTCCTCGTCTTCGATCCCGTCGGCGGCGGCAGCGATCTCCGCGACACGCGGAGTCGCGAACTCCGCTTCGACCTCGTCGAATTCCTGGCGCATGACTTCGTAGAGGCGGACGCGGTTCGCCAGGATTTCGAGCAGTTCGCCGATGTTCTTCGCGAGTCCCTCGAGCTCACTGCCGATCTCGTCGCGCCCAAGAGCAGTCAGGCGGTGAAGGCGCAGCTCAAGAATTGCCCGAACCTGCGCTTCGCTCAGGCGATAGCTCTTTTCGGCTTTCTGCGGTTCGACCGCCTCAACCAGCGCGATATATTGCCGGATCTCTTCCATCGGCCATTCGCGTTCGAGCAATTTCTCGCGAGCGGCAGCCGGCGAGGCCGAGCTTCGGATCAGCTTCACGACCTCGTCCAGGTTGGTGACCGCAACGACAAGGCCGAGCAAGATGTGGGCGCGCTCGCGAGCCTTGAACAGCTCAAACTTGGTCCGGCGAGTAATTACCTCCTCGCGGAAGCGGACGAAGCTTTCGATGATGTCGCGCAGCGTTAGGGTTTCGGGACGTCCGCTGCGGATGGCAAGCATGTTCGCGGGGAAGCTGCTCTGCGCCGGCGTGTGGCGCCAGAGCTGGTTCAGGACAACATCGGGCGTCGCATCGCGCTTGAGATCGATGACGATGCGCACGCCTTCGCGATTGGATTCGTCGCGAATGTCGCTGACGCCCTCAATCCGCTTGTCCTTCGCCGCCTCGGCGATCTTCTCGACCAGACCAGATTTCCCGACCTGGTAGGGAATTGCGGTGAGTACGATCGACCGGCGGTCGCCGCGGCCCTCCTCAACGTGGTGCCGCGCGCGCATCATGATCGAGCCGCGGCCGGTGGTGTAAGCGCTACGGATTCCCGATTGACCAAGGATGAGGCCCCCGGTGGGGAAGTCCGGCCCCCTGACGTGTTCCATCAGGCCTTCAGAGCTGATGGCCGGATCATCCATGTAGGCACGGCATGCAGCCAGAACCTCGCCGAGATTGTGCGGCGGGATGTTGGTGGCCATGCCGACGGCAATGCCGCCCGCACCGTTGACCAGCAGGTTCGGGAAGCGCGCGGGCAGGACCTGGGGCTCGCGCTCCGATGCGTCATAGTTCGGCTGGAAGTCGACGGTGTCGCGGTCGATGTCGCCGAGGAGGAAATTGGCAACCTTGGCCAGCCTCGCCTCGGTGTATCGCATAGCCGCGGGCGGGTCCGGGTCCATCGAGCCGAAATTGCCCTGGCCGTCGATCAGCGGGACCCGCATCGACCAGTCCTGCGTCATGCGGGCGAGTGCGTCGTAGATCGCCTGGTCGCCGTGCGGGTGATACTTACCCATGACGTCGCCGACGATGCGGCTCGACTTACGGTAGGGACGGCCGGCGACATAGCCGGCCTCCTGGCAAGCATGCAGGATCCGGCGGTGCACAGGCTTCAGGCCGTCGCGAACGTCCGGCAGTGCGCGACTGACGATCACGCTCATCGCGTAATCGAGGTACGAAGTCTTCATCTCATCGACGATGGAGATGGGCGCGATGTCGCTATCGCCCGGAGGCGGGGGAACGGTGTCGTCGATCGGAGGCTGAGTGGCCAAGAAAGTATCCTGCTGAAACTAGGGGTATGCGTGAGGGATTGCGGCCAGCGCCGCTTGCCCCCGTCACCAGCCTAATTAGGGACTCTTTTGCGACAACGCCACCCCGCGTGCGCGTGCGCGCGCGAGGAATCTTCACCTGACGAACGATGGCGCGATCATGGTTTTCTCTTGAAAATCAATCGGTTCAAAGCATGTTCAGGACGCTGCGGCTAAGTAACTTGGCCTTCCACATTTACCGGTCTAATGCGCCGCCGTGATTTCGCGGCCGCGATCGGCCGAACAGGAGAGACCAGGCTTATGAAGCTGATCACCACGACCGCGCTTGCGCTCGTTGCCGCCATGGCCGCGACGCCCGCCGTTGCCCAGAACAAGCAAGCTCCGGCCGCCGAGCAGGCCCAGGCCAAGGTGACGCCTTCCAAAGGTGCCTTGAAGGCCCTGTCCGAGCTTCAGGACGCTGTTCAGAAGAACGACGTCGCCAACATCCCGGCGAAGGTCGCAGCGGCGCAGGCAGTTGCGACAACCAAGGAGGACAAGTATTTGCTTGGCCGCCTTCAGCTGACAGCGGCGATCGCGGCGAAGGACAATGCCGCGACATCGGCGGCGATCGATACGATGGTCGGCTCGGGCTATCTGGAGCCGTCCAAGTCGGCGGCTCTCTACGTCGGCCTCGGTGGCACCTACTTCAACAACAAGGAATATCCGCTGGCTGCGGCGGCCTATCAGAAAGCGATGGCGCTCGACCCGTCTAACACCGAAGCGCCGGTATTCCTTGGTGAGTCCCTCTTCAGCCAGGGTCAGAAGGCGGCTGCCGCCGCGGCCTTCCAGCGGGCGATCCAGGCGCGTAACTCCAGCGCGACCAAGGCAGATGAGGCACTGCTGAAGCGCGCGGTCGCCGTGGCCTACGACGCACAGTCGCCGATCGCGATGGATCTCGCCCGCCAATGGGTCAGCGCTTATCCAAGTCCCGCGAGCTGGAGCGATGCGATCGCGATCTACAGCAACCTTAGTGGATCCGACATCGAGGCTCGACTGGACCTGTATCGCCTGATGCAGGCGACGGGGTCGCTGAAGACCGGTGGCCAATACGCGCAATTCGCGCGAGCGGCAGCCGAGCAGAACAATTTCAACGAAGCGCAGGCGGTGTTCGATGCCGGTGTCGCTGCGAAAGTCGTCGATCCAAAAAGCAGCGATTACAGCGACCTGGTCCAGGGTCTTAAGGCAAAGCCGAAGGCGACGGCTGCCGATCTCGAAACGGCGACCAAGCAGGTTACAAACGGCAATGCGCTTGTTCGGATCGGTGACCGCTACCTCGCCATGGGTGACCAGGCGAAGGCTATTGAGGTGTACAAGATGGCGATCGCCAAGCCGGGTACCGATGTCGCCGTCGCGAACCTGCACCTCGGCATGGCGCTCGCCAAGGCAGGCGACAAGGCCGGCGCGACCGCGGCGTTGAACGCCGTCACCGGCCCGCGTGCTGACGTTGCCAAGCTCTGGCTCACCTACGTCAACCAGAAGGCCTAATTAACTAGCCGATCTGGCAAATTCGGGGGCGCCGCTGGTTCGGCGCCCCCTTTTTCGTGGTTCCTTGAACCGCAGGCCATTGTCCCGTTTCGGTGCGGTTAGGTTTAGATAGTTAGCGATTTGTAAATGCTCGCATAGAGCAGCAGGAAGGTGCGTTCGAGGGAAACCACAAGCCAGTGCGCTTTGACGATCGTCTGCTGACCGTTCTGAACCAGCCGGCCGAAGACCGTCACGATGCGGCGGTGCGCTGGCGGCAGCTGGTCGACCTGGTGGCGCGCGCCGGCGCCAATAGCGGAAGCGTGGTCGTCGAGGACGCGTTGGCCGCCATTCGCGAGGAAGCGCATCGCGTCGAAGAGAATACGCGCGCGGCCGCGGCTCGAGCGGTCGCCGCATTGCCGTTGCCGCTCGGTCTGCTCGAATATTTCGCGACCGACAGCCTTGCCGTTTCGGCCCCGGTGCTCGCCGCCGCCACGCTAGACGAACATCAGTGGCGAGCGGTGCAGTCTGCCGCTGACGACGAAACCAGCCGTTTCATTGAG
>JAFBAM010000255.1 GCA_019247755.1 Sphingomonas sp. | reverse complement strand
TTCGCGGTGGACTGCTCACCGCGAGTGCCGCTGCGCTGATAATTGGCGCTTCGGGCTACGCGCTGCAGGGCAGCCCGAGCCTGCCCGGCGCTCCTGCGCAGCGGAGCGATGCCGCGAACGCCTTCCCGCTGACCGATGCTCGACACGCTTTCTTCGGTCATTTCACGCCGGCGGAGAGCTGGCTGCGCATCTCCGAAGCGCTCGCCCGGGACGGCAAGAGCGAGGACGCGGTCAACATCCTGCAAAATGCCGTTCGTCGATATCCCGGCGATCCGCAGCTGTGGATCGGGCTCGGCAATGCGCTGGTCGATCATTCGCGCGGTCTCACGCCGCCCGCCGAGCTCGCCTACAAGCGTGCGGCGCAAATGGCTCCGGGCCATCCCGGCGCGCCCTTCTTTTACGGCCTTGCACTCGCGCGATCTGGCGACCGCGCAGGAGCAGTCGCAGTCTGGGAGGAAATCCTGAAGACCGGGCCCGCCGATGCCGAGTGGCGACCACTCGTCGAGCAGGGGGTGAAGGCGCTCAGCGGCCCGCCGAGCGCCCAACGCCGTTAGGCAGGTTCGAACGCGAGATCGAGCGCTTCGGCCACCGCCTGGTGACGGATCTTGCCGCCGGACACGTTGAGGCCGTTCGCAAGATGCTCGTCCTGCTTCATCGCGGCTTCCGCACCCAGGTTGGCGATCTTGATCGCGAAGGGCAGGGTCGCATTGTTGAGCGCGAAAGCGCTGGTCCGCGCGACCGCACCCGGCATGTTGGCGACGCAATAATGGATGATGCCGTCGACCTCATAAACCGGGTCGGCGTGCGTCGTCGCGTGGCTGGTCTCGAAGCAGCCACCCTGGTCGATCGCGATGTCGACCAGCACCGATCCGCGCTTCATCGTCTTCAGCATGTCGCGCGTGACCAGCTTCGGCGCGGCGGCGCCCGGCACCAGCACTGCGCCGATCACCAGCTCCGCTTCCTTGACCGCATTCGCGATCGCGGCGCGCGAGGCATAGGCCGTCTTGATCTGGCTCGAGAAGAACATGTCGAGCTCAGCCAGGCGGTCGTTGTTAATGTCGTAGATGGTCACGTCGGCGCGCATGCCGGTCGCCATCTGCGCCGCATTCACGCCGGATACGCCGCCGCCCAAGATCGCAACCTTCGCGGGCGCAACTCCGGGAACGCCACCGAGCAGCACGCCCCGGCCGCCCTGTTCCTTCTCGAGATAGTGCGCGCCGACTTGCACCGACATGCGGCCAGCGACCTCGCTCATCGGCTTCAGCAGCGGCAGCGAGCCGTTACGCGCCGTCACGGTCTCATAGGCGATGCAGGTCGCGCCCGACTTCATGAGGCCAAGCGCCTGGTCCTTGTCCGCCGCCAGGTGAAGGTAGGTGAACAGGATGTGCCGCGATTCGAGCATCGCGATCTCGACCGGCTGCGGCTCCTTGACCTTCACGATCATGTCGGAGGCCTTGAACACCGCCGCGGCGTCCGGAAGGATCGTCGCGCCAGCTTTCTCGTAGGCACTGTCCGGACAGTCGATGCCGTTGCCGGCCTTCGTCTCGACGAACAGCTCATGTCCATGCGCAACCAGTTCGGCGACCGACGCCGGCGTCAGGCCGACGCGATATTCATGGACCTTGATCTCTTTTGGCACCCCAATACGCATTTATTCGTTCCGCTCCGCTGATGATTGCGCGGGCCTATAGACGGGCTTTTTGCCGATGTCCCCTCCGATTGCGGGGCCGAAACGGCAATGCTACTGGGGCAGCTCGTTCGTGACCGAGGATTTTGGCCACGGCACAGGGGATGCGAGTTCGCAGTCTGTCGGGTCTGAACCTCAACACATGAACATCACCGCGACAGGCGGCGCCGTAACCGAAGCTCCGCAGGACACTGCTCATGGCCATGCCCATGGGCCTCTTTACAAGCTCGTCATCGGCGCGATCGGCATCGTCTACGGCGATATCGGCACGTCGCCGATCTACGCCTTTCGCGAGACGTTCGCCGGTCACCACGAGCTTCGCGTCGACCAGCTCCACATCTTCGGCGTCCTCAGCCTGATCTTCTGGTCGATGATGATCATCGTGACGCTAAAGTACGTCACGATCATCATGCGGGCCGACAACAAGGGGGAGGGCGGCAGCCTCGCGCTCCTCGCCCTCATTAACCGCACGCTGTCGGGCAAGAAGAAATGGACGAGCGGCGTCATCATGCTCGGCGTCTTCGCGACCGCGCTTTTCTACGGCGATTCGATGATTACGCCGGCGATCTCTGTCCTCTCGGCGGTGGAGGGCCTGACCACCGTCAACGCGGGCCTCGCGCCGTTCGTCGTGCCGATCGCCATCGGCATTCTGGTCGGCCTGTTCGCGATTCAGGCGAGGGGGACCGCCCGCGTCGGCCTGATGTTTGGGCCCGTGATGCTCATCTATTTCACGACGATCGCGGTGCTCGGCGTGATGCACATCATGAACTTCCCGGGCGTGATCCTGGCGATGCTGAACCCGCTGAACGCGGTCTATTTCTTCACTTCCGATTTCGTCCGCGCGTTCATCGCCATGGGGTCCGTGGTGCTGGCCGTAACCGGCGCAGAGGCGCTCTACGCCGACATGGGACATTTCGGCCGCAAACCGATCCGCATTTCGTGGGTCTATTTCGTGCTTCCGGCGCTGCTGCTGAACTACCTCGGCCAGGGCGCGATGCTGCTGTCGGCGGACTCAGCGACCGCGCTGACCAAGGCGAAGGACCCATTCTTCTACCTCGCTCCTGATAGCCTGCGCCTGCCGCTGGTGCTGCTCGCGACCGCCGCGACCATCATCGCCAGCCAGGCGGTGATCTCGGGCGCCTTCTCGGTCACCCAGCAGGCGATCCAGCTCGGCTTCGTGCCGCGCCTTCGGATTTCACACACAAGCGAAGCGGCGGCGGGGCAGATCTACATTCCAATCATCAACTGGGCGCTGATGACGATGGTCATCCTCCTGGTGCTGACCTTCCGCAGCTCGTCCAACCTCGCCGCGGCCTACGGCATCGCTGTCGTCGGCGCGATGACCATCGACAGCGTGCTGATCTCGGTCGTGCTGCGGCAGATGTGGAATTGGAACCGCTTCCTGGTCGCCGGCCTCCTGATCCTCTTCTTCACGGTCGATTTCACCTACCTCTCGGCGAACCTCCTGAAGATTCCCGCGGGGGGCTGGTTCCCGCTCCTCGTTGGCGCGGTCGCCTTCACCTTCCTCACCACCTGGGCGAAGGGCCGACAGCTGATGATCAGCCGCATGAACGAAGCGAGCCTGCCGATGGAGATCTTCATCAAGTCGGCGGCGCCGAGCGCAGCCCGGGTCCCGGGCACCGCGGTGTTCATGACCAGCTCGGCGAGCGGCGTGCCGCATGCGCTGCTCCACAATCTCAAGCACAACAAGGTGCTCCATGAGCGCGTGATCCTGCTGACGGTCAGGATCGAGGACGTTCCCTACGTCGCTCAGGAGAAGCGACTCGACACGCACGACTATGGATCGGGCTTCTTCCGCGTCGTGCTCCGCTACGGCTTCATGGAAGAGATCGACGTTCCCTCGGCGCTCGCGCAGCTCAAGGAAATTGGCGCGCAGTGCCGCATGATGGACACCAGCTTCTTCCTCGCCCGGCAAACACTACTCGCTTCGTCGAGGCCGGGGATGGCGATCTGGCGCGAAAAGCTGTTCGCCTGGATGCTGCGTAACGCAGAAAGCGCGATGGAATTCTTCAAGCTCCCCACCAATCGCGTGGTGGAGCTCGGCAGCCAGGTCGAGATTTGAACCAAGCGGCCACTGCCGCATTGCCGCGTCATGGCTGATATTGTCCCCTGGGTCGCGACGATCGCGACCATCGTCGCTGCTTCGATCACCGCCGCGAACCTCGGGTCGCGGATCACTGGCTACGGCTTTTGCGTGTTCCTCATCGGATCGCTCTCGTGGGTGGCGGCGGGCGTCATGACCGGACAGCCGGCGCTGACCTGGACGAACATCGTCCTCACCTTCCTCAACATATTCGGCATCTGGCGCTGGCTTGGTCGGCAGACGAAGGTGGAGGAGGGCGCCCACGCCGCCGCCGAAGCCAGCAAGGAAACACCAGGCGAGAGCCTGTTTCCCGTATCATTGCTGTCGAGCGCACCGGTGCTGGGCGACGGGACGGAGCTCGGCCGCTGCGTGGACGCCATGGCCGGATGCGCGAGCGGCCGGCTCAACTATGTCGTCGTCTCCCAGGGCGGCGTCGCCGGCGTGGGGGAGACGCTGCGGCGCTTGCCGTGGGCTGACGTCAGGGCGTCGTCCGACCGGCTGTTGACCGGGCTGCAACCGAAACAATTCGAAAAGCTCGAAGAACTGCCGCGGGATCAATGGCCGGGGCGCTGATCGTCACCGGCGAGATTGTCGGCGAGGACCATGCGTGGCTCGACCGGCTTCGTCGCGCTTATTACCCGCCTGAGCGAAATCAGCTGCCCGCACACCTGACCATGTTCCACGCTTTGCCACCGTCGGTTGAGGCCGAAGCGCGCTCAACCCTGTCTCGCCTGGCGCAGGAGCGACCCCCAAAGGCGTCGATCGAGGGCCTCATGGATCTTGGCGGCGGCGTTGCATTCCGAATCGTCTCGCCAGACTTGGACCGCATCCGCGGCGAGCTCGCCAAAGACTTCCATGGGCTTTTGAGCGCGCAGGATTCAGGAGGCTGGCGTCCACACGTCACCATCCAGAATAAAGTGCCGCCGAAAGAGGCGAGGGCGCTCAAAGAAAGGTTGGAAGGCGATTTCCGACCGCGACCGCTCGCAATCAGCGGCCTCGGCCTGCACCGCTACCTCGGCGGCCCGTGGGAGAAGCTGGCGATCTACGCCTTCCGGGGCCGTTAGGAGAGGTCGCCGACCCCGTTACAGCTGAGGTCGAAAGCGGCGAGGCCCGACTCCAGGACCGATGCCAGCATCGGTTGCTCCATCAATTCATCGATCGCACCGTCAGTGCCGTCACTGACAAGGCTTTGCGCCTCTTCCATCGCTTCATCCCAGTCGGCGGCCTCATAGGTGCCCTGGCCGACCCAGCAGAAGGCGAGCACCTCCGCAAGCTGGTCCTCGCCAAGGTCCTCGAACGCCGCCTTCAGCTCTTCCTCGACGCTGTCGTTGATGTCGTCTTCGAGGACGGAGAGCGCACCTTCCTGCTCGTCGTCGACATTGTCGGGGTCTTCGCCGCGGTCATAATCGCTCGCGGTCTGCGCCTCATATTCGCGCGCCCGGAGGATGATCCGGCAAAGTGTGTCGAGGGGCGTTAAGGGGTCCATCAAAACCTCGGCTTGTTACCGGCTCAACGACATCAGCCGTATGCGGTTCCTCGCGTTGACCGGTCAGCGACACGCACCTATATGCCGCGCCTCCGGCGCCCTCAATGGGGCGCTTTCCATGCCTTGGGGCGGAGTAGCTCAGCTGGTTAGAGCAGCGGAATCATAATCCGCGTGTCGGGGGTTCAAGTCCCTCCTCCGCTACCATTCCTTCGGCAGCCCGGGACCCACGAAACAGCAGTTGCGACAGGCCGATTCGACGGCCTGCAAACGATCTGTGGAAAACTACCCACCACTCCCTGCTTCGCAACAAATTTACCCGCTAGTGGTTAACACGGGGGTAACCATTTGGTCTTGGATTTGGTGAGTAGCGTATCGATCTCGTTGGCGGATTGCGAACGGTGGCGGTAAGTGCCGCTTCCTCCTCGCTCGTCGCGCGCCGTGGCGCGTGGCTGCTCGTGCTCCTTGCCGCGGTCGCCGCGACCGTCACTTTCGCGGTTCTCCGGCCTTCAGTCTTACCTGACAATTTCAAAAGCAGCGTCGCGGGCAACGCGGGCAACGCCGCGGCAAACCTCAAGGCTTTCGGCAACACCGTTGCCCAGATCATGGAAAGCCGTTCCCCCGGCGAGCGACTTGCCGGCGCGCTGGCAAGCCTAAAGCCCAAACGTCTCGCAGCAATCCATGAGCGAGCGCTGCCCAAGATACGCGGACCAGTCGTGGCAGCCGCGCCATCCGTTCTGCCGCCGGCAGCGGCGCCGGTCGCAGCGGCACCTGCAGCTGAAACACCCCTCTACAACATCGTAAGCGGCACGCCGGAGGCACCGCTTCCGACCGAGACTCCATTGCCGGGCGGCCCGCCGGTGATCATTCCGGGCTTCCCCGGCGGAGGCGTCATCCTTCCGCCAGAATCCCCACCGCCGTCCCCTCCGGGCACTCCGCCCGTCGTAACTCCACCAGTGACTCCGCCGGTCACCCCTCCAGTCACGCCGCCCGTGACACCGCCGGTTACCCCTCCGGTCACGCCGCCAGTGACGCCACCCGTAACACCACCCGAGGTCCCCGCAGTTCCCGAGCCGGCAAGCTGGGCGATGATGCTGATCGGTTTTGCGATGATCGGGAGCGTCGTTCGGCGGTATCGTCCGAAACGTCCCCAGGCGACCTAATTGAAACGGGGGGCGGGGACAGTCATCGCGATCGCCGCTGGTGCAATGCTCGTCTCCGGCCTTGCCGCATGCCAACCCAACGCGCCGCAGCAGGTCGATCACCGGCGCTCATTGGTTGAAGCAGCACTGCCTCAACATGCGCAAGAAGGTCGATTGATCCTGAGCAGGGCGCAGCAGGCCGAAGCGCTCGCGGCAGGAACAGTCGACCGCCCGATCAAATCGCTGCTGAAGGTCGATAAGCCACTGCACTTCGGTGAGTTCACCTGGAACGACGCCGGCATTCCATCCGGTCCGGTCTGGATCCGGATCGACCCCAGAGCACAGCTTCTCTCGGTTTTTCGCAACGGCCACGAGATCGGAACCACGGTCATCGTCTACGGCGGCGACAACAAGGAGACGCCGACCGGCACGTTCCACATCCTCGCCCGCGACAAGGACCATCGCTCGTCGCTCTACGACGCGGCCATGCCCTACACGCTGCAACTCACCAATGACGGGGTCGCGATCCACGGCAGCACCGTTCGCTGGGGCGCCGCGACCCATGGCTGCATCGGCGTACCGCTCGAGTTCGCCCGCCGCCTTTTCGACCAGGCGAAGGTCGGGGACGAAGTGGTCATCCTCCCGTTCTCGCCCAAAACCGCCGTTTCACGAAGGTCCTGATCGGCGCGTTAACCATGGCTGGTAACGGGGCGCCAAGCATCGCGCACGTACGCGTGCGACGTGGCCAGGACACGCGCACTGCTGACATTGGGACTGCTGCTCGCCAGCCCGCTGCTTATGGGCGGCACGACGTTCCGCGCCGATTTCAACCAGCGCCTGCTTGCCACGCACAACGCGGAGCGCGCCGCCATCGGGGTTCCGCCGCTGGCCTGGAACGCTGCGCTTGCCGCCGATGCGAGGGTCTGGGCCAACCAGCTCGCCGCCACCGGTCGCTTCGAACATTCGCCCGATGAGGCGGGCAAGGACCCGCAGGGCGAGAACCTCTGGGCCGGCACGCCGCGCGCCTACTCGCCAGAGGCCATGGTCAAGCTGTGGCTCGCCGAGAAGCGCGACTATCGCCCGGGCATCTTCCCGGCCAACAGCCGCTCGGGCGATGTCGAGAGCGTTGGTCACTACACCCAGGTGATTTGGCGCAACTCGCGCGAGGTCGGCTGCGCGACCGCGGTCGGCAAGGAGGAAGAGTTCCTCGTCTGCCGCTACAGCGAAGCCGGCAATGTCATCGGTCAGCGCCCCGCCTGATCGAAGGCCGATTCCAGGTCGGCGATCAGATCGTCGGCATCTTCCAGACCGATGTGAAGCCGAACGAGATTGGGCGCGGGCGCTTTTGAGACCGTCCGTACCGGATCGACCGGTAGCGCAAGGCTCTCGTAGCCGCCCCAGCTATAGCCGATCCCGAACAGGGTGAGGCTGTCGACGAACTTGGCGCGCGTAGCCTTGTCTGCAGCTTTCAGCTCGAACGAGAATAGCCCCGACGATCCTTTGAAATCGCGCTTCCAGACTTCGTGGCCCGGGCAATCGGGCAGGGCAGGGTGAAGCACCAGCCCGACATCTGACCGCGCCTTCAGCCAGTTCGCGACCTTCAGCGCACTTTCCTCATGCTGCTTGAGGCGCACGGCCATCGTCCGTAGCCCACGCGATCCAAGCCACGCATCGTCGGGCGAGACAGCAAAACCCATGTCCCAGGTCGCAGTCTGGAGACGTTGATAATAGGCGGCGGTCGCCGTCGCCGCCCCGAGCATCACGTCGGCATGGCCGCCGACATACTTCGTCGCGGCAAGCACGCTAATATCGACACCGGCGGCCAGTGCAGGGAAGAGCAACGGCGTCGCCCAGGTGTTGTCGAGCACGGTCGCGATGCCGCGTTCGCGCGCGACGGCGCAGATCGCGGGCACGTCCTGCACTTCCATCGTTAGCGAGCCCGGGCTTTCGAGCAGGATTACCCGCGTGGTCTCGCCAATCACCCCGGCAATATCGGCCGCGACGAGCGGGTCGTAATAACGCGTCGCGATCTTCAACCGCTTCAGGATCGTCTCGCAGAACTTCCGCGTCGGCCCATAGACGTTGTCGGGGACTAGCAGCTCATCGCCGGGCGAAAGCAGCGTCAGCAGCGGCGTGGTTATCGCGGCAAGGCCCGTCGGATACAGTACCGTCCCCGCGGCGCCGGGCTCGAGTGAGGTCAGCGCCTCCGACAGCGCCCAGTGCGTCGCGGTCCCCTGAAGGCCATAGCGATAGCTGCCGAGCGCCGGGCGGCTCCCGTGGATTTCATTGACGCTCTCGAAAAGCACCGTCGAGGCGCGCTCGACCGGCACGTTGACCAGCCGGCCGCGCCATTCCTTGCGGCGCCCGCCTTCGACGAGCGTCGTGGATTGGCCAAGTTTTCGCTTGCTCATGCTCGCATCACCGGCAAGCTGAGCGGCTCGAGCCTAGAACCCGGCGCGGTCGTCCGTCGTCGAGTAGGGCTGTTCCTGTACGCTCGTGTCGATGTCGGCCATCTTGTAGAACAGGCAACGGGCCGCGAGGCCGCTGAGCAC
>JAFBAM010000175.1 GCA_019247755.1 Sphingomonas sp. | reverse complement strand
GTCAGAGACGGTCTCTACAGGTTCGTCACCGGACTCCTCTAACGCTTCGTTGGCGATGGCTTCACCGGCTTCGGCGGGTTTGCCGCCCTCGCGACGATTGCGGCCACGGCCACCGCGGCGACGGCGGCGACGCCGACGGCTGCCCTGGCGCTCGCCTTCCGGCTCAGCCTCGCGCTCCCCGGCCTCTTCTTCGTCCTCGTCCTCGGCGTCGAAGGCTTCGTCGAGATCATCTTCTTCCTCGATCGCAGCGGCCTGAGGACGCGGCGCTGCGACCGGCCGCGGACCAGAGCTGTCGACGGTCATGCGGGCGCCTTCGAAGCTTTCGTCGATCAGCACTTCGATCATGACGCCGTAGCGCTGTTCGATATCGGCCAGCTCGGCGCGCTTCTTGTTGAGCACGTAGACGGCGGCCTCGCGGCCGGCGCGGAGGCAAATGCGCTCGCCGCGACCACGCGCAGCCTCGTCCTCGAGGATGCGAAGCGCCGACAGGCCCGCCGAGGCGGCGGTGCGCATCAGGCCGGTGCCATCGCAGTGCGGGCAGGGTTTGGTCGACGCTTCCAGCACGCCGGTGCGCAGGCGCTGGCGGCTCATCTCCATCAGGCCGAAGCTCGAGATGCGGCCGACCTGGATGCGGGCGCGGTCGTTTTTGAGCGCCTCCTTCATCGCCTTCTCGACCTTACGGACGTGGCTCGACTGCTCCATGTCGATGAAGTCGATGACGATGAGGCCGGCCATGTCGCGCAGGCGAAGCTGGCGCGCGATCTCCTGCGCGGCCTCTAGGTTGGTGTTGTAGGCGGTCTGCTCGATATTGTGCTCGCGGGTCGAACGGCCCGAGTTGATGTCGATCGAGACCAAAGCTTCGGTCGGGTTGATGACGAGGTAGCCGCCCGACTTCAGCTGGACGATCGGCTGGTACATCGCCGACAGCTGGTCTTCGACGCCCTGTCGCTGGAACAGCGGGGTGGTTTCGCTGTGAAGCTTCACGCGCTTCACGTGGCTCGGCATCAAGAGCTTCATGAAGCCGCGCGCGGCCTTGTACCCCTCCTCCCCCTCGACGACGACTTCGTCGATCTCGCGGTGATAGAGGTCGCGGATTGCGCGCTTGATGAGGTCGCTGTCGCGGTAGATCAGCGCCGGCGCGGTGCTCGACAGCGTGCGCTCGCGGATCTCGTCCCACAGGCGGGCGAGATAATCGAAGTCGCGCTTGATCTCGGTCTTGGTGCGCGAGAGGCCGGCCGTGCGGACGATGAGACCCATCGTCTTCGGCAGGTTGAGGTCGCTCATGATCGACTTCAGCCGCTTGCGATCGGCGCCATTCGAGATCTTGCGCGAGATGCCGCCGCCGTGGCTGGTGTTCGGCATCAGCACGCAATAGCGGCCGGCGAGGGAGAGATAGGTGGTGAGCGCCGCGCCCTTGTTGCCGCGCTCTTCCTTGACCACCTGCACCAGCAGCACCTGGCGGCGCTGGATGACGTCCTGAATCTTGTATCGGCGGCGAAGGTTCTGCCGCTTGCGGCGGAGCTCGTCAGCGGCGGACTCGTCTACCGGCGAGCGGTTGGAGCCGGTGCCGTGCTCTTCCGGACCATGGCCGTTATCTTCGCCGTTGGTTTCGTCGGAAACTTCATCATCGAGGGCAGAGGGCTCCTCCGCTTCCTCGTCATGATCGTCTTCGCCATTGTACTCGGCGGCGCGGAGCCGCTCTTCCTCGGCGGCGTGCTCGGCTTCTTCGCGGAGGAGGGCTTCGCGGTCCGCTTTCGGGATCTGATAGTAATCGGGGTGGATCTCGCTGAAGGCCAGGAAGCCGTGGCGGTTCCCGCCGTAATCGACGAACGCCGCCTGGAGCGACGGCTCTACCCTAGTGACCTTGGCGAGATAGATATTGCCTTTGAGCTGCTTGTGCTCAGCGGATTCGAAGTCAAACTCCTCGATCCGGTTCCCTTTGACGACCGCGACCCGGGTCTCTTCCGGGTGGCGCGCATCGATTAGCATGCGCATGGACATTGAATTTTCTCCGGGCGCGCGTGGGCAGCGATGTGGCGCTGCGGCGCGCGATTATGATGGTCTCGCTGGACGCGAGGACTGGATGGACGGAAAGCGCCTCTGCTCGAACGGCCATCCCGCAATCTGCGGGGAACGCGCCAGCCGCACCTTTCGGGAGCGGACGATGGGCGTTCTGTAGCGTCATTCGAGCTTCAACCTCGTGGGGCCGCGGCAATCGCACCGGCCGGGCCTGAAATTCTCCAGCGGCTGCCGGAGATCAAATTCCGGTTAGCATCAGCGAGTCAGTGCCGCAACCGCTGCACCGCCGTTTCGTGCGCTCAATCAATCAAGAAATTGTGCTTTTCTGCCGATTCGAACTTGCGGCAAGTTCGCGTTAACCATTTTCCCGTGATACAAGCGTTTGGGTTCAATGACTTGGCTGGACATGCGTAACAGGTTCGGGAGGGGCGGCGCGATTGCGGGCATGGCTGTGACGGCCGCTGCCGCAGGCACGATCCTGTTCGCGCTGATCGGACGTGGCAGCGATGCGTCGGCACAATCCAGCCTGACCGTGAACCTGCCGCCAGTCGTCAGCGACCGGATCTATGCCTCGCCAGTTGCGCGCGGCCGTCCGATCGTCGTGATCGATGCCGGCCATGGCGGCCGCGATCCCGGTGCAACCAGCGTGTCGGGGCAGGTTCGCGAGAAGGAATTGACCCTGATCCTCGCGCAGGCACTGCGGGCTGAGCTCGTGAAACGCGGCCGGGTTCGCATTGCCATGACCCGCGACGACGACCGGTATCTGGGCCTCGACGAGCGCGCGGCAGTAGCGCGGCGTTTGAATGCAGCGATGTTCGTTTCAATTCACATCGACAGCGCACCGAACCCGCTGGCCCGCGGCGCAAGCGTCTATTCGCTGTCCGACGTCGCGTCGGACGCGGAGGCCGCGCAGCTCGCCGCTCGCGAGAATGGCGAACTCGGACGGGGGCAGGGCGCGGCGACCGTCGATACGATGCTCGCCGATCTTGCGATGCGTTCGCAGATGAGCGCCTCCGCGGACCTTGCGTCGCGACTGGTCAACAAGGCGGCAGGCCGAGTTGAGCTACGGCCCAACCCGCATCGCTTCGCGGCCTTCCACGTGCTGCGGCGGGCTGAGGCTCCCGCGGTTCTGTTCGAAGCCGGATATCTCAGCAATGCCGATGACGAACTGCTGCTGCGTAACCCGGCGGAGCGCTCGAAGATGGTGCTGGCGCTTGCCCAGGCGATCGAAGCCGACGTCGCGTCCCACGCCCGCCGCTAAGTAACTTCCCGCTGCCTTTCGAACCGGCTAGACGCTAATCCGAATGAAGTTCGAGCGCCTGAACGTCCCCGATTGGCCGCTGCCCGATCTCGTCGCCTTCAACCAGAAGGTGCACGGCATCGTCGATCCGTGGTGGGAGCGAAAATGGGTGCGCCGCGTCACCTGGGCCGTGGCGGCTCTATTCGCCTTGTTCGCGGCGATGTGGATCTACTTCGCCAGCGGGCTGCCGTCGTCCGAGAAGCTGCTCGCCTACCAGCCCGACCTGCCGACCAACATTCGTGGGTATGATGGCACGCCAGTGCAGACCTTTGCTCGCGAGCGCCGGGTTGAGCTGTCCTACGACGAGTATCCGCCGCTGATCGTCAACGCCTTCACGTCGGCCGAAGACAAGGACTTCTTCTCGCACCACGGCATCGATTTCACGGGCCTGATCGGGGCGGTGTTCGATTATTCAGTGAAGAGCGTGGTCGGCGGCGGGCGCGCAAGGGGCGGGTCGACCATCACGCAGCAGGTCGCGAAGTATCTGCTGAAGGACTCGAGCTACAACGTCGGGCGCAAGGCGCGTGAGGCGATCCTCGCGTTCCGGCTCGAATCCACGCTGAGCAAGCAGCAGATTTTGGAGCTTTACCTCAACTCGATTTTCCTCGGCCGGAACGCCTACGGCGTGCAGGCAGCGTCGCGCGCTTATTTCGACAAGGACGTCAACGAGCTGAGCCTTTCCGAGGCCGCTTATCTGGCGGTACTGCCGAAGGCGCCGTCGAATTACGATCCGGTGCGCGCCACCCAGAAGGCGCTCGATCGCCGCAACTATGTCCTCCGCGAGATGTATCGCAACGGTTACATCACCGAGGATCAGTGGAAGACCGCAGCTGCAACCCCGCTCGGAACGATCCGCTACGGCAGCAATGAGAAGTTCCGCCAGCAGGGCGGTTATTTCATGGAGGAAGTCCGGCGTGAGCTGAAGGACCGCTTTGGCGAGCAGGCCAAGGATGGGCCCAATAGTCTCTACGCTGGGGGCTTGTGGGTTCGCAGCTCCATGGACCCAGTGATGCAGGACGCGGCAGCGCAGGCGCTCCGCGATGGCCTGACC
>JAFBAM010000293.1 GCA_019247755.1 Sphingomonas sp. | reverse complement strand
TTCGATGCGGGCGGGCTGCGATACACGCAGAACATCGCCAACCTCGACCTGTCGAAGGATTATGACGTCGGCTTCGCCAAGCCGCTGACGGTCGCCGCCGGCGCCGAATACCGGCATGAGAATTTCAAGGAGCGGCCAGGCGACAATCAATCCTGGGCGATCGGGCCGCTGTTCCGCGCGGCGGTCAACAACACGACCGCGGCGAACTGCACGTCGCTGCAAGGCGTGTTCAACAGCACGACCAACCAGTGCACCTTTCCGGGCCGCCAGGCGCCGGTCGGTGCGCAAGGTTTCCCGGGCATCCCCGACGTCAGCCGGACGGACGTCAGCCGCCACAGCTATTCAGCTTATGCCGAGCTCGACACCGATCCCGCCGAGGGCCTGACGACGACGCTCGCCGGACGCTTCGAGCATTATTCGGACTTCGGTTCGACCGTGAACGGCAAGTTCGCTGCGCGGTGGGAACCCATTCACGGTTATGCGCTGCGTGGGTCCATTTCGACCGGCTTCAGGGCGCCGTCGCTGCACCAGCAGTTTTTCACGACGACGTCGACGAACTTCATCGGCGGCCTGCCGGTGGATATTGCGACGCTCGCGGTGAACGCGCCCGCTGCCCAGGCACTGGGTTCGAAGCCGCTGAAACCGGAGAAATCGGTCAACTTCAGCTTCGGCGGCACCGCCAACCCCTTCCGCGGGCTGACGCTCACGGCCGATTACTACCACATCAAGATCAAGGACCGGATCGTCCTGACCGAGAACCTCGGCGCGGCAGGCAGCGGCACTGCGGCGCAGAATGCAGCGGTCAACGCGATCCTGGTGGCGGCGGGCTTCCCGAGCATCGGCGCTGCGCGCTTCTTCATCAACGGCCTCGATACGACCACCGAGGGCGTCGACGTCGTTGCCGCCTATCGCCTCGGCCTCCACCAGCTGGGCACGTGGAACCTCACGGCGGCCTATAATTACAACAAGCAGAAGATCGACAAGCGCCTCAACGCGCTGGGTCCGCTGGCGCAGATCCCGGGCCTCGTCCTGTTCGGCCGCATCGAGGGCATCCGCTTCACCGACGGCCAACCGCGCGACAAGGTCGTGCTCAGTGCCGACGGTGACATCGGCAAGTTCGGCGTTACCGCGCGGACGACCCGGTACGGCAAGGTGATCTCGCCCGGCGCGGCTGCACCGCTGGCCCCCAATCAGACCAGCCTGACGGCCCTCGGTCCGGACGATATCCTGCTTAGCGCGAAGTGGGTGACCGACTTCGAACTGAGGTTGAAGGGCGGCCATGGGGTCGAGTTCGCAATTGGCGCCGACAATATCTTCGACGTCTATCCCGACCGCTCGCCGTTCGGGCCGCGACCGGCCTCGGTCGGTGGCGTCTACCCGGCGAACCAGATCTACATCCCTTACTCGATCTTCTCGCCGTTCGGCTTCAACGGCCGCTTCGTCTACGGTCGCGCGTCGATCAATTTTTGACAGGGGAGAGGGGAGGGCTTCGGCCCTCCCTCCGATCAGTTGGTGAGAACCGGACGAAGCCGGTAGCGGCCGTCCTGTCGCTCGAACATCTGCGCGACGTCGGGATGGTCGATTGGCTCTTCGCTGTCGTCGACGACCAGATTCTGCTGGCTGACGTAGGCGATGTACGTCGTCTCGGTGTTCTCGGCGAGCAGGTGGTAATAGGGCTGTTCCTTGGCTGGGCGTAGCGCCTCGGGGATCGCCTCGTACCATTCCTCGCTGTTCGCGAATTCCGGATCGACATCGAAGATGATTCCGCGGAAGTCGAACAGCCGGTGCCGGACGACGTCGCCGATGGCGAAACGGGCGAGCGGCATGTCGATCTTCTGTTCCACGCCAGTGGAACGTTCGAAAGGTTCAAAAGGGGTCATGCCTTCCTATCTAGGCAATGCGAACCGCCGCTGCTAGAGCGCCGCGTCCGACCGCAGCCGGCACTCGCCCGGCCAGCGCGATTCCCTCACGGAGAGGTGGCTGAGTGGTCGAAAGCACCGCACTCGAAATGCGGCGTACGGGCAACTGTACCGTGGGTTCGAATCCCACCCTCTCCGCCACGGCCTTACCCACGGCTTCACTCAACATAACCATTGAGCGGAGGTCGCTGAGCGCCGACCTCGTGTCGACCTATTTCGGTTTTATACCCTCTGGGCCGCAGCGTTTTGAGCATCAAGTCCCTGATCGTGAAAGGAATGCGGGAATGGGATGCCAATCTAGCTCTGGGTGGAAAGCTGCCATTACAGAGAGTATGTGGCGAACCCGTCGCCTGGAGGGCTGATGGCCGCAAAGGAAGCGAGCGTTGTTATTCCAACCTACAACGGTGCGGCCGTCGTGGGCGAAACCCTTACAAGTGTCCGCCGGCAGACCTTTGAGCCATTTGAGGTCATTGTTGTAGACGACGGCTCCACTGACGCCACGCCCGCCCTGTTGCAGCGGCATGCCGACGAAGATCGCCGGATTCGGATCGTGAGGCAGATCAATCGCGGGGCTGCCGCCGCGCGTAACCGCGGCGTCGCCGAGGCTCGCGGAACCTATGTCGCTTTTCTGGACCATGATGACCTGTGGAGCCCGACACACCTTGCGAGCCAGGTTAATCGGCTGGCTGCATCCGACACGGACACGGCCGTCGCCTACAGCTGGAGCTGCCTCATAGATATGAAAGGAGAGGTCATCAGCCCGAGTGACAAGCCGCTTTTCGAAGGAGATGTGCTGCGAAACCTTTGCCGGCGCAATTTTATTGGCAATGGAAGCGCCGGGATGGTCCGCAAGTCCGCCTTGGAGGCTGTCGGAGGCTTCGATGAAAGCCTGCCGGGACAGGACGATTATCATCTTTATCTCAAACTCGCTGAGCGTTTTAAATTCGTCTGCACCCGCGAAGTTTCGGTGGGGTATCGCCTGGTTCCAGGATCGATGGTCGACGGCACACAGCGTCTCCTCCGCTCGTTGCGGGAAGCGACAGCACCCTTCAAGGTTCGATATCCAGAATTTTCCGGATTCATCGAGATGCAGGAAAAGGAACTTGTCCAATGGTGCTGCAGTCGAGCGCTTTATGAACATCATTTCGGAGATGCGGCTGCTCTGATTGGTAAGCTTGCGAAGCTCGATCCCGTGTTTGCCGCCTACTCAGCCGCGTTCGTGACGATTCGTCCTCTATTGATGCGAGCGAGAAGAAAGCGCTCCCAAACAAATGGGCGCTTCGAAGCCATTTATTCGCTTCCGAAGCCGAGCCAAGGCGATTGTGTGAGCCCTGCGGATAGTGGCTGAACCAACGGAGTTTGCGCCTCGTTGACGAGAGTTTGCGCGACGGGCGTCTCGTAATAGGGCTTTCCTAAAGCTTGGCAGGCCGCGCTCGATTGTTGGTAGAGGTCAACGCGGCCGCAGTGCGTCGGAGTAGCAGTGGCGGAAGGATTTCTCGGCCAGCTGAGCGGCTCGTTCCCAGCTATAGAGCCGGGAGCGCTTCAACGCATTCTTCGCTAGCCGTGCCCGCACTGCTCCGTCAGCCAGGAATCGGATGACGCAGCTGGCAATAGCGTCCGGGCTCTCGGGATCGAATAGAAGGCCCGCATCACCCACGATTTCGGGGAGGCTTCCACCTCGGCTGCTCGCCAGCACCGGAATGCCGCAGGACATGGCTTCAACGGCAGGCAGTCCAAATCCTTCCCAAAGAGAAGGGAAGATAAGTGCGTCCGACGCATTCATAAGCAGCGCGAGGTCCGCATCGCCGACATAGCCAGTGAAATGCACATGGCTCGATAGCGGATGATGACCCTCGACGAAGGCTCTCAGCTCCTCAACATTATCCCAGAAGCCTTTGCCCGACGTGTCGCCAACCAGAGCCAAATGGGTCTTAGGCTCAGCTGAGATGATCTTCGGCATGGCCTTCAGGAGGCCAAGGATATTCTTGTGGGCGTTCATGCCGCCGACGTGAATGAGAAGGTGGGCGTCCTTCGGAATGCCTTGACGCGAGCGTGCCTTCTTACGAGCGCTCGCCTTTTCGATGACCCGAAAGGTATCGTCCGCCGCTTCCGTCACGACATCAATCCGACTCCTTGGAAATTTGTGGATGGTCTCGAGGTCTGCTGCCGACGTCTCGGAGACCGTCATTGCCCGTGTGGTTTGAAGGTGTGCGAGTGCCGTCTTCGCACGCCACAGCCAGTGGTTGCGCCTGGTCGGAAAGAGGAGTTCCGGAAATCGTTCTGCTGTCGCGTCGTGATAGCAAACCACGCATGGCTTCCGCTGGAGCAGTGGGAAATAAGAATACAGGGTCGGAAAGAAGAAAACGTCGTAGGGGACGGTTCTGGCGAGACGCCCCATCTGCAAGAAATAAGCCGGCGATCGTGCCTCGCTTCCAACCGCGGCCTGATTCAGCCCGCGACCCGTCCGTGCGGTGAGAATCTCGGGACCTGACGGTAGAGCCTCGTTGGGCAGCTGGTCGAACAGCAAGGTATACTTGAAACCCTCGTCGCGAACGAGAAGGGCCTTGAGCAACTCGCGCGTGAAGCGCCCGAAGCCGCGGTCGTTGGCCCAACTCGTCGCATCAACACAGATGTGCAGAGGTCTCGCGCTCAAGGCTGCCATCCAGTTTGTCCCGCGATAGGGCCGGGAGGTGCAGCTTGGCGTTACGGGCGTCAACCTCATAGCACGAGACAATTGCAAGGTGCGCCAAGGCGAGACATTTTCGCTGGACGTCATTGATAGCGCGCACGGCAGTTCGCTACTGAATGCCGAACAAGTGGCCGGGATCGGAGCCTGATGGAAAAAAGAACAATCTTCCTGAAGGGCCTCGCCCGTGTCGGCTAATGCTTTCGACGAGACGCTAAGCCGCCTCAAGGAGCGCACCGCCACCATCGGTATCATCGGCATGGGCTATGTGGGACTTCCCCTCGCGCTTGCCTGCGTGACGGCGGGATTCCGAGTGACCGGCTTCGACATCAATCCTGAGCGCGTATCGGCCGTCAACGCGGGCGAGCATGTCATCAACTATCTTGCGGACGACGACGTCAGCGCGGCGATCTCCACGGGGCACCTCGAGGCCACAGCTGACTTCGATAGGCTCGGCGAGCCGGATGTGCTGGTGATCTGCGTTCCTACGCCACTTACGAGGAACCGCGATCCAGATCTCAGCTATGTAGTCGCGACGGCCGAGCAGATTGCGCGTACCATCCGTCCCGGCCAGCTCATTGTTCTAGAATCAACCACTTGGCCCGGCACGACCGACGAAATCGTCAAGCCGATCCTTGAAAACGCCGGCGTGACCATCGGCAAAGATGCCTTCCTGGCGTTCTCCCCCGAGCGCGAGGATCCCGGCAACAAGTCCTTCACGACGCGCACGATGCCGAAGGTGGTGGGGGCCGACGATGACAAGTCTCGCGCGCTTGCCGAATGCTTCTTTTCGCAGGTCGTGGAGAAGGTCGTACCTGTTTCGAGTGCCGCGGTTGCCGAGGCAGCCAAGCTCACCGAGAACATATTTCGAGCCGTCAACATCGCGCTCGTTAATGAGCTCAAGCAAGTCTATGCCGAGATGGGCATTGACGTTTGGCAGGTGATCGACGCGGCGGCAACCAAGCCGTTCGGCTTCCAAGCCTTCTATCCAGGTCCCGGCCTCGGCGGACACTGCATTCCGATCGATCCATTCTATCTCACTTGGAAGGCACGCGAGTTCGGCGTGGAGAGCCGCTTCATCGAGCTCGCTGGCCACATCAACACCGGCATGCCGGGCTACGTCGTCACGCGTCTAATGCACGCGCTCAACGAGCAGGCTGGTCGCGCTGTAAGGGGCGCGAAGATCCTGGTTCTGGGATTGGCCTACAAGCCGAACGTTGACGATCTGCGCGAAAGCCCCTCGCTTGAGCTCATCGAACGGCTGGAGGAACTGGGTGCCGATTGTGACTTTTATGATCCGCACATCCCGATCGTTCCTCAGACCCGAGCCTATGCCGGGTTGGCGGGCCGTGGTTCGGTCTCTCTGACCGCCGAGGCGCTTGCCGGCTATGATGCGGTGCTAATAGCAACGGATCATGAGGCCGTAGATTATGGCCTTGTCGCAAAGCATGCCGCGCTGATCGTCGACACACGCAACGCGCTCGCCCGGCGCGGTATCGCTGGCGGGCAGATCGTCAAGGCCTGAGGCGATGCGCCTCCTGCAGATGTGCACCCATTTCGAGGGCGGCGGTATCTCGCGTCACGCCATCGACCTCAGCAACTCGCTCAGGAAGCGGGGGCATTATGTTGCGATTGCAGGCACACGCGGGAAATGGATGAGCGAGGAGATCGACCAAGATTTCTTCTACATTGATTTGCACCATGTGGGGGAAGGGGGAGGGTCGATCCCGAGGAGGCTTGTTGCGGCCGCGCGTGCCGCGACAGAGCTTCGGAGGGTGTTGAAGGCGCAGCGGATCGAGATGATCCATGCTCATGAGAGCGCTCCGGCGCTGGTCGCGCGGATTGCGACAATTGGCCTGGGCATTCCAGTCTATGTGACGTTCCACGGCGCCGAACCGGAACGTATCGCTCAGTTTGGGAAGATCGCTCGCTTTTCCGCTGACCGCATTCTTACGCCCAGTCACAATAGTGCACGCGACCTCCGCGAAATTGGCGGGGTTCCACCGAACCGGCTGCAAGTGATGGGCCTTGGAATACAGCGTAAGCCCGACCCCGATTCCGCGCGCGTCGCTGCTCTACGCGCTTCGTTGCTTGGCGAAACGGGACGCTTGCTGATCGTCACCATCGCGCGGCTGGTGCATCAGAAAGGGATCGACTTCCTGGTCGCGGCGGCTCGGCGCTCGATAGCGCTCGATCCTGGCTTGCGCTTCGTGGTGCTAGGGGATGGGCCGCAGCGCGATGAGGTCGCCTCCTGGGCCGCCGAAGCGGGAATTGCGGACGCCGTGAGGTTCGTAGGCCATAGCGACGAGGCTGAGGCTTACCTGGCCGCTTCGGACATCTTCTTCCTCCCCTCCCGCTGGGAATCCTTACCGATTTCGATTGTTGAGGCCTTCCAGCGAGGGTTGCCCGTAGTGGCGACCGACACGGCGGGTGTCGAGGAACTCGTCGACGAGACTGTGGGCCGGTTGGTTCCGATCGGCGACGTTGATGCAATGGTCGCGGCGCTGGCGGAGCTGGCCGGCGATGCATCGCTGCGCGCGCGGCTCTCGGATGCCGCTTTGCGCCGCAGCAATGAGGATCGCTTCTCGCCTGCCCACGTTCATGCATCCTTCGAGCAACTTTATAGTGTCGCGCTCGGCAAGACAGATGGCGCGGGATGAGAGCGGATCCCGCCAGCCTCGGCCCCCTCGACATCAGTCCGGCAGATTTCGATTGGGCGCAGTTCAGTCGTCTGGCGAAAGGGCAGCCGTGGCGGGGCAGGAACGCCGTCATCACCGGCGGGACCGGCTTTATCGGCGCAAGGCTTGCACGGAAGCTGGCGATCTATGGCGCATCCGTGACGATCCCGACGCGCGATCGGCGGCAAGCTCGCAAGCAGGTCCATCCCAACATCCGGTTAATCTTCTGGAACCCGTCCAGTCAGGCGTCCGTCTCCTCGGCTATTGCGGGCGCCGACACTCTATTCAACCTTGCTTACGACTTCCGCCGTTCGGGAGAAGCGAATCTGGCCCTCTATCGAGCCATTGCGGACGCCGCTGCAAAGCAAGGCGTACGGCGCTTCATCCACGCGAGCTCGATAGCGGTTTATGACGGCTGGCCCACCGAAGATTTAAGTGAGGACTCGCCCTGCGATGGTCCGGGACATCCTTACAAGATGGCCAAGCGGGCGATGGAACGGGACCTTCAAGAACGGGTCCGTAAGGGCGACTTCGACGCGGCAATCATCCAGCCGGTCAATGTCTATGGCCCGTTTTCTGCCATGTGGACCGATGCGATCGTTGAGCGTATTCGAGGATCAGGCATTGTGCTGCCGTGCGAATTCGATGGCCTCAATAATGGCGTCTATGTTGACGACCTGGTCGATGCGTTCATCGCTGCTGGCGACCTGCAGAATGTAGGCGCCCGGCGGTTCATCGTGGCTGGACCCGCACCGATCCCTTGGCTCCGAATGTTCTCCGCCTATGCCGAAGCCTGCGACGGCGCTGTCGAGATCGAGAATTGGCGACCGTCCGGGGTGCCGCAGCAAGCAGCGGGCGCAGCTGCCACGTTGAAACGCCGCCTGCACAGCCTCGTCATGAGGGCAGGTGCACTTCTAGCCGCTCAGATCGGGGCAGCGCGAGTTATGGCGCTGCGTACGCGGCTCGCTCGAAACCGGGGCGGAGGCGGACAGCCTTACCGACCCGTCCAGGAAGATCCACATTTCTTCTTGTCGCGCGCTGTCGTCGATGCTGCCCGCGCTGCAAGGGAGCTATGTCCGCCCGTAACCGACACTGAAGAGGGCCTGTCGCGCACCAAGGACTATGTGGCCTGGCGTTTGCGCGTCACCGCTTGCTGACTCGCCTCGGACTATACCGGTCGTGACGCTATGACCGTGAACCGCTCTTTGAGCCGCAGAAAGATCTTTTCGAACAGTTCGTACGAGATGACGGAGATCGCGACCGTTAGTGCAACAGTGGCTATTAGCGTCAAAGCAGCACCGAATTGAAGCTTCGTGCTCAGCCACTCCGTTACTTTCAAGGCGAGTACGTGGAAAACGTAGATGCCGTACGAAATCTTGCCGAGGTAGCGAAGCGGTTTGAATGAAAGCACGCGCGACACCGCGGGACTCGCCTGCGTGGCGAGAACGAGCATGCCGCAGCCAACGGCCACTATCGTGAAACCAAAAATCTCATAAACCCACCAATGCGCGTCCGAGAGCAGCGGGACCAGCGCGATCAAACCAAATCCCGGCAACAGCCAGAAGACGCCGCCCTGGGGCGTCGAGCGACGGGTCAGGAATGCGAGAACGGTGCCGACCAAGAAGGAGTCGGAGCGCAGGGGAGTCACCCAAACGATATCGAAAGGCGCGCCCGCCAACCAGATAGCAAACCGGATCGTGAGCAGTAGTCCTACGGCCGCCGCCACCATCCTGATCAGAGTGTTGATAGACACCTGATAGGCAAGCAGGGCCGTTAGCACGATCGGCAAAACCAAATAGGCCTGCTCTTCGAGAGAGATGGTCCACAGATGCGAAGTGGCGATTATCGGACTTGACCCGAGCAGCGCGCGGAAAAGATTGTTGGAAAAGGTCAGATGGCTGAGCCACCAGCCCGCGGCCATCCGAGGATCGCCCTTCAAAATCGCCGTGGCCGCGCAGGCAAGCGTCGCAACAGCGAAATAAAGCGGCCAGATTCTAAGGGCTCGACGAATATAAAACTTTCGAAGTGAGATCGAGCCTAGGCGGTCATGCTCGGCAAGTAGCAGCCGTGTCAGAAGAAACGAGCTGATGCACAAGAACAGGTCGACGCCAGCCCAGCCAATTCCCTTAAGCCAGCTTAGTCCGAATACTGCGGGAGCGTGATGGACGATGACCGAAAACGCCGCCAAGAAACGGAGCCCGTCCAGGGCCGGTGAATAAAAGCGCGTGGCGCTAAGCTGCTCGGAATTAGTCCGAGTGTGGCGAATAGCTGGCCGGAACAAAGCATAAGTAGTCGCCACGAATCTGCCCACTCTCCACAAAGAGTGTGATCGTACGCATCATTGACCCCGAGCGATGAACTGGCTCGGGATCAAGTTACCTATAAGTTAACAAGAAAACTGTGCAGCGGCAAACGAGGGCCGACTGCGCCAATTATGCACCGCCGGCACTGACCTAAGATAGGCTGGCAATACGATGAGCGTTGGCCATGACCGAGAAGGTGATGGTCGAGGCGGGAATGGTGGGAAAAACCGAGGCGTCGATAAGGTGAGTACGATGCAGGCCGGATGGGCGCCCCAAGATGTCAGTCTCAGACTTCTTCGGATCCCTGCGCATGGGAAACGTCCCGCCGCAGTGGAAGCTGCTGCCAAGCGGGTTCAGTCGTGCCAGTGGCGTCAACGCCAGAAGACCTGCGAGCCTCGCTGCCCTGGCTAGACGGTTAGTCGCCGCCCGCACAACAACTGCCGTCCGCTCATTCGGCTGCGCTCTAAACGCGAAGTGTTCCTGACCGGCAGAGCCTTCGAGCCGCATGCCGATGCTTGGAGAGGAGTCCGAGTGTAGGAAGGTTTGGGCCACGATGAGGCGGCGACTCAGCAGCTCGGCGAGGGGCTTGGCGATGCCCGCGAAAGGTCCAAAGCGGCGCGCAATGTCCGGCGCGAAACCGTGGTTATAAGTGTAGAGCTGCGTGTGGATCAGATGCGGATCGACTTTAGAGTCGATCAGCTCCCAGAACAGCTGGACCAGACTGTGGCGCGATTCAGCAGCCGGGTTGCCAGCACGCCAACCATGCAGCATCGGCAGGAAGAAATGTGCGCTGTCCTTGATTGTCAGCCACTTGCCCGCGAGACCGAGTGAACGGGCCGCGATGAGTGCCGTCGGCAGCACGCCCGTACCAATGAACAGGCGGTCGCCGCGGATAACTTCGCTATCGCTGTGGACGGCGACGCCCGTTTCATCTTCCTGGAAATGTCGCGCTACAACGCCGCCCCGATACTCAAGACCGCCGGTGGCGACGAGCGCGTCGACTGCCTGGTCAGCACTGAAGATCAGGCGGTAAGGGCAGCCGTGCAGGCACATCGCGCACTGGCGGCACCCATCGGCAACAGCCTTTGACGCCATGCCGAAATGGATTCCTAGAGGCCGGAGGGCGTCGCGCCGGTTCGAAAGCCGGTCGAGCAGGCGAGCCGCCTGTGCGCTCGCTGGCAGAGGTCGGTTGGAAGGATGAGCATAGGCAGGAAAGATCGCCGCGAGATCGTCCTGCCGTCCCGCCACCTGCAGGATCGGTGCAACGGCGGCGTAATGCGGCGCCAGGTCGCTGGCATTGATCGGCCAAGCTTCCATGTCTTCGTCCCGGTAGGGGAGGACTGCGGATCCCCAACCATTGCTTAGGCCGCCCCTGGCAAATGACGGCCGGAGCGCGTGGACGTCCGTTTCTTCGCACCAGATTGGCTCACTGTCCGGCGCGTGGAAAAGAAAGTCGGAGCCAAAGGGACGGATGCCTCCCCTTTCCGATCGGGGCGCCGCGGCGATTGCGGCGCGGTCGTCCGCCGTCCACTCGTGTGGCTCCTGCGAACCCATGCGCGCCCGTAAAGCCGTCGCCGAGGCTTCCATCGTTGCACCCGCATCGAGCATCACCACCTCGCGCCCGCGCGCGATCAGCGCGGCGGCCGCGGCGACACCGCTGGGTCCGGAACCCAAAACAAGGTCTCGCGGCATCGATACTCCCGCTTGAAAGGCACCTTGACCTAGAGCCAAGTTGATAAATTTGCACTATTCAGCAGTAATGGTTGAGAGGGGTAGCCACCGAAGATGGTTCGCGTACTTGGACTGTTCGTGACCGGGGGGACGCGTTCCAGCACAACTGCACTCGCGAAATGTGCAAGGGGCTCGTCGTGGCGCTGAAGATCGCCATGCTGACTACCTTCTATCCGCCCTACAACTTTGGTGGGGATGGAGCCGGCATCAATCGGCTGTCGACGGGGCTGGCCGATCGCGGCCATGAGGTCACCGTCATTCACGACCGGGATGCCTATGTCGCCCTCGCGGGTCGCGAGCCGGCCCCGATCCCCTCCGATCCGCGGATCAAGGTGATCGGCCTCAAGTCATCGCTCGGCAAGTTGTCAATGCTTCTTACTCATCAGTTGGGCCGCCCGGTGACGCACGCGCGTCAACTCTCAGATCTCCTGGACGGCGGGAGCTTCGACATCATCTGGTTTCACAACGTGTCGCTGATCGGCGGTCCCGGCCTGCTCCAATACGGCAATGGCCTCAAGCTCTATGAAGCCCACGAGCATTGGCTGGTCTGCGAAACCCACGTGCTTTGGCAGGATGGAGAGCGGCCATGCGAGGATCGGCATTGCCTGTCATGCACCCTTAGACACAGGCGGCCGCCGCAGATTTGGCGTCGAACCGGGATGCTCACGCGAGAGGCTCGCCACGTCGACGCCTTCATCGCGAAAAGCGAATTCAGCCGCCAGAAGCACCGCGCTTTTGGCTTTGCTCGGGACATGGAGGTCATTCCTTACTTCCTTCCGGACTCGGCCTCGCGGGCAATGTCCGAGTCTCCCTATCCGCGTCCCTACTTCCTGTTTGTGGGAAGACTGGAGAAGATCAAAGGCGTGCAGGACATCATCCCGGCCTTTGGCGGCGCGAACGGCCCCGACCTCCTCATCGCCGGAACCGGCGAATATGAGCAGACGCTTCGGGAGCAGGCTGAGGGTCATTCGCGTGTAACGTTTCTCGGGCGCCTGGCGCCGGAGGTACTGACCGCCTACTACGAGCATGCCCGCGCACTGATCGTTCCTTCGCTCTGCTACGAGACCTTCGGCATCATCATTATCGAAGCCTTTCGCGCCGGAACGCCTGTTCTCGCGCGCCGATTGGGCCCCTTTCCCGAGATCATCGCGAAGGGCGGTGGGCTGTTGTTCGAAAGGGCCGATGAGTTGAGGGCAGCCATCACCACCATCAGTAGCGATGGCCATTATCGCGAAAAGCTCTCGCGCGCCGCTCGCAAAGCATTCCAGGAAAACTGGGCCGACAGAATTGTCCTGAATCGGTACTTCGACCTGATCAGCAGGCTTGCAAGGGAACGGGGCATGAATGAGGTTTCCGCTGCTGCAGAAGCCAGCAGAACTTGACCATGTGAGCTTGGAAATAATCGCTGCGAGAGGGGTTGCAGATCGTCGCGGCTGGAGGGGCGTAGGCTGAATGGCGGTGGGCGGGGTCCAGATTTGGTTCGGTGTGATGCTGGGGGTAGCAGGTGTCCTGGCACTTACCGCTATCGTGCGCCGCCGCCTCGTCTGGTTAGTTGCGGCGGGGTACCTGGCGGGCACGTCAGCGCAGCTGGGATTGACCGATCCGGAATGGTTCGGGTCGCTGCAATTACGCCCCGATCCCTTTGCACTGCTTTGCTTCGGCGTCGTTGGTCTTCAGAGCGCGATCACGGCCACGGTCCTGCTAGCCAGAGGTCGTGCCGCGGCGATGTGGAAGGGCATTTCCGCCCTCGGCCTGGGCCGCGTCGTTCTGCTGTTTCTGTTGCTGCTCGGGTCAACCGCCGCACCGATGGGGTTTCTTCAGCAGCAAAAGTACGGCCGCTTTGCCGTAGAGCTGCTGGCAGACACAGGGTTTCTTGCGCTCGATGGCGCGGGCCTGATCGCACTGGCGATGCTTCTCCCGAAGGAATGGCTTGCTTCGGCGTCGAGGCGGATCAATGCAATCCTATCGGATTCGAGCAAACGCCTGCCGTGGCTGGCAGCATTATGGGTTTTCGCTGCGACCCTTTTCCTCAACCTGGTTGCTTTCAACCGGCTGCCCCGAACCGACGAAGTGCACTACCTCTTCCAGGCGAAAACCTTCGCGCTCGGTCATCTCTACGCACTAGCCCCCGGCGGAGCTATGGATACAGCGCTCCAGCCTGGGTCCATGATGTTCGTGGACGGCAAATGGTTTTCGATGTTTCCGCCGGGCTGGCCCGCCGCGCTAGCCGTCGGCGGGGCTCTCGGCGTGCCCTTCCTGGTCAACCCGGTCATCGCCGCGCTGACGGTGCCGATCGGCCATGCATTCCTGTCGCGCTGGGTTTCCCCACGCCTCGCAGTGATGACGACGCTGCTGCTGATGGTCTCGCCGTGGTATCTGGCAATGGGAGCATCGATGTTCAGCCATCCGCTGACGCTCCTCTTGATCCTTTCAGCATGGTTGTTGATGTTGACGGAGGGATCGCGTCGACCACCTGCATGGTTCGCCGCCGGGTGTCTGCTTGGCTGGTTGTCGCTGACAAGGCCGCTGGAAGGTCTGACCATCGGCGTGCTGACTGGGCTATGGGCGCTAACTCGCGTTGACCGGAAGGCAATCGGCGGCTGGGTGTCGATCCTGGTCTACAGCGCTGGCTGCGCGGTCGTAGGGTCCCTTATCTTCCCTTACAATCATGTGCTGACCGGCGATGCGCTGCAGACTCCGATCAACCTTTATTTCGACTCGATTTGGCATCACGGCGCCAACCGGCTCGGCTTTGGCTCCGATATCGGTTCACCGGACTCTTGGGGCGGCCTTGACGTCTGGCCCGGGCACAGTCCGTTGGAAGCATTGGTAGAGGCCCAATTCAATCTCAAGGCGTTGAATGTCGAACTATTCGGCTGGGCCGTCGGTTCGCTCGTGCTGCTCTACGTCCATCTCCTCTGGGGCCGCATTAGCCGCGCCGACTGGTGCATGCTCGCAGTCATCGGTGCGACCGTCGCAACTTATGCGCTTTACTGGTTCAACGGCGCTTTCGACATCGGCCCCCGTTATTGGTTCATGCTCATCTGGCCTTCGCTTTTCCTGTCCGCACGAGGGCTTCAGACAGCGAGTGAGGCACTCGGCAGGGCCAAGATTGCGGATGGTCGAGAAACCCTTGCCGCGATGGTTCTGCTCCTGACTACCGCGGCGGTGCTGTCCTTCCTACCTTGGCGAGCGACGGGACGCTACTGGGGAGCACGGGGCGCTCATAGCACTTACCGTGACTTTGCCGCCACCGGAGTCGCCGACAACGCCCTAGTTTTCGTGAAGGGAGGCAGGTCTGATTACGCCAATGCATTTGCCTTGAATTCGCCTGACCTAGCTGGCCCTATCTTCCTGCGTGACCAAGGTGCGGCAAATGCTCAGATCATCGCGCGCTATCCTGGAAGGCGCGTCTACATGGTATCGTCTGCGGACTTGCAAGCAGGCAGAGGACCAATTCGGGTCAGGTGATGACTGTCGCCAGGAAACCAAAGTCCAGCGGCCGGCCGCTGATCGTAGACCTCGACGGCACGCTGGTTCCGGTCGATCTGCTGGTCGAGCAGTTTGCGTCCGTTGCGAGCAAGGATTGGCGTGCGGCCCTCGGCGCAATAGCTGAACTACGCCGAGGCAAATCCGCGCTGAAGGCGGCCGTCGCAGAAGCAGGCGAGTTGCAGCCGGCTCTTCTTCCCTACGATCCTGCCGTGATTGCGCTAGTGCGCAAAGCGCGGGACGAGGGGCGTCCGGTCTATCTCGCTACCGCCAGTCATCAGTTGCAGGCAGACGCGATTGCTCGTCATCTGGGATTGTTTGACGGGGTGTTCGCTACGAACGCCGACGTCAATCTGGCGGGACCAGCAAAGGCGAGGTTGCTGGTCGAGCATTTCGGCGAGCGTGGGTTCGACTACATCGGCAATCACTCCCAGGACCTGAGTGTGTGGAAATACGCCCACACCGCCCTCGCGGTGCGCGCTTCTGCCGGCGTTCGCCGTCGACTGAACCGTCTGAATGTTCGGTCTGAGATCGTCGAGTGCCGACGAAGTGGCGTGCGCGACTGGATCCGTGCCTTGCGCGTCCACCAATATTCCAAGAATTTGCTGATCTTCGTGCCATTGCTTGCGGGCCACGCGCACTTGCTTTCGCAGTGGCTTGCCGCGTCCATGATGTTCGCCGCCTTTTGCGTGGCGGCGTCGTCGGCATATTTGCTCAACGACCTTCTGGACCTGGAGGCGGACCGTCAGCATCCCACAAAGGTGTTCCGACCGCTCGCGTCTGGTGCCATTTCCACGCAGGGCGCGCTCGTCGCAATCCCGATCTTGTTCCTTTCCGCGATAGCTCTCAGCGCGATTATCACGCCCTTCTGCCCACTCGTGGTCGCGGGCTATTTATTGCTGACGCTCGGATACAGCTTCTACCTCAAGCGGCGAATGTTGGTGGATGTCGTCGCGCTCGCGCTGCTGTACACGATCCGGATCATCGCCGGCAGCGTCGCATCCGGGATCAGCCCGTCCGAATGGCTGTTGGCGTTTTCCCTGTTTGCCTTCTCGTCACTCGCAATCATCAAGCGCTATACCGAGGTTGCGGGCAGGCTGGATCGCAATCTGGTCGACATCAGTCATCGCAATTATCGCAAGGAGGATCTCGTCGTCCTCGCGTCCCTGGCCGCGGCAACCGGAACCAACGCCGTGACCGTATTTGCGATGTACGTGAACTCCCCAGCCGTCACCCAGCTCTATTCGCATCCTAAGCTGCTGTGGCTGATTTGCCCCCTGTTGCTTTACCTGCTCGGGCGGGCCCTGATGGTCAGCAATCGCCGAGAGATGCACGACGATCCCGTCGTTTGGGCTCTGCGTGACCGGATCTGCCGCATTGGCCTCTTCGTCAGCGGCCTCATCGCACTGGCGGCGCTGTGAATCGCTTCGAATTGAACGTGAGAACTTAGGGTTCGGATTGTCCTGAATCGATACTCGACCTGACGAGCAGGGTTGCAAGCAACCGGGTCATGAATCATGCTTCTGCGTCATCGGAGTTCAACAGATGAGAATTTTGGTTACCGGCGGTGCGGGCTTTATCGGGTCTCATGTCACCGAAAGGCTGTTGTCGCAGAGACATGGCGTAATCGTGCTCGACAATCTCTCGACGGGCTCGCTTGATAATCTGCAAGCCGTCAAGGACAACCGAAACCTTGAAATCGTGATTGGCTCGGTACGTGATACCGCGCTGGTCCAGGAGCTGGTTGAGCGCTGCGACGCGGTGATCCACCTGGCTGCCGCGGTCGGGGTCAAGACCATCCTCGAGAAGCCGAGCCTCTCCATCCACACCAATGTCAGCGGCACCGAGAATGTGCTTCACGCTGCCGCCGTCGGGAAGAAGCTGGTCATCATTGCTTCTACGTCCGAAGTGTATGGCAAGACGACCAAGACTCCGTTCAGCGAGACCGATGACGTCCTGCTCGGTTCGACCGCGAACCTGCGCTGGTCATATGCCGTGGCCAAGATGCTCGATGAATGTCTCGCTCTCTCATACTCTTACGAGAAGCGGCTGAACGTCATCGTCGTCCGCCTGTTCAATACGACAGGTCCGCGCCAGACAGGTCATTATGGCATGGTGCTGCCGAACTTCGTGAACCAGGCCCTCCGCGGCGAGCCCATCACCGTCCACGGCTCAGGCGACCAGTCGAGATGTTTCGCCCATGTGTTCGACGTGGTGGAAGCGCTTACCCGCCTTCTCAACACGCCTGACGCAATCGGCGAGGTGTTCAATATCGGCAATGATGAGGAAATAACCATCGAGGGCCTCGCCGAGCGGATCAGGCAGCGTGCCGGCTCGCGGTCGGAGATCGTGAAGAAGCCCTATGGCGAGGTCTACGGTTTCGGATTTGAGGACATGCAGCGGCGTGTGCCGGACGTCTCGAAGCTCGAGAAATTCATCGGGTTCCGGCCGCGCACTTCACTGGATCAGATCATTGATGATGTGATCGCCGAACAGCGCGACGCGATGGGGCTTGCGCCGATACCCAGCGCCGACATCGAAGACGCCGCCTGAGGCGATTTTCGTGGCCGACCGCAGCAGCGACAAGCTGGAGACGGAGCGCCCCGGCCTAATCGAACGAATCCTCTTCGCGCGCGTCGAGCTTTGGGTTGTCGCGGTCCTAGCCCTTACAGGGTGCTTGCTAGCTATCGGATTCGGGGCAGCAGTACTCGATGCAGAACGGGAAGACTTCCAGTTCGGGAGCGTCTCGAGAGCAGCTTTAACGGTTGCAGAAATACCTCAAACTGCGAAGCGAATCCTAACCGGGAATAATGATTTGCGCGTCCCGAATAGCGATCGCCTTCGCGCGATCCCGACGGGCTGGAGTTTTCCTTCCGGTCGGATGACTGGGCCGAACGGTTACATATTGACCAGCCGTTATGACGGTACCGACAAGCGTCAGAAGATCGAACTTTTGGCGCTGCCTGAAATGCGCCTCGTTTATCGATGGACCCCAAATGCGCACGACCTTTTGAAGAGCGTCACGCATATTCCGCATTTCGCCGAAACGACTAATTGGAGCGATGCGCGCTTTCGCGAATACCACCCTTGGATCGAGCAAAACGGCGATCTCATCGTCAAGGATTATGATTCTCCACTCTTCCGAATAAATCCTTGCAGCAAGCTGGTCTGGATTCTTCAGGACGCCGGCTATCATCACTCGACTGAGGCGGATGCCAGCGGAAATCTTTGGATTCCGGCGGTCGCGGACAAGTCGACGATCGAGGGGGTGAATGGAAATTTTCGGGAGGACTTAATCAATAAGATAAGTCCTGCCGGAAAGGTTCTCTTCAGTCGTTCCCTCGCACGTATCCTGATCGATCACGGATACGCGAACTTGCTCTTCACTCTGCCCGCTGACGATCCAACGCATCTCAACGACATCCAGCCAGTGATTTCGGACGGTCCTTATTGGAAAAGGGGCGACCTCTTCTTGAGCATGCGGAATATTTCAACGGTCATGCTCTATCGCCCTAGCACGGATCAGATTCTCTGGATCAAACGCGGTCCTTGGATAGCGCAGCATGACGTCGATATCCTGGACGATCACCGCATCAGCGTTTACGACAATGGCGTCCAGGAGCGCGCCCCGCGAAAGCCCTATTTCAGCGAGGCTTCGCAAGTCATGATCTACGATTTTGCGACCGGGAAGATTAGTCTGCCATTCGACGGTCCTATGAAGCGCTATGATTTCCGATCGTGGGTCGAGGGGCTCTTCACCTTGATGCCTGATGGGTCCGCTTTGATTGAAGACCCAACGGCTGGTCGGATGGTCATCTTTGGACGCGACGGGCGTGTAGAAGCTCAATATGTCAACCGCGCAAAAGATGGCGCCCTCTACCAGCTCGCCTGGAGCCGCTATATCGACAAGGCAAGAGGCGACGCCATCTTGAGCAATCTGCGGAAGGTGAAATGCAATGCGTGACCGTCGACTTTGGCGAGCTGCCGCTCTCTTCCTGTTTGTTTCGCTGCTCGCCCCCAGCCCGGCGTTCGCCTATATTGGCCCCGGCGTTGCCGCAGGTGCGGTGGCCTCTGTCCTCGGTGTTTTGGGCTCGATCGTCCTCGGGATATTTTCGGTCATCTACTATCCAATCAAGCGGCTGTTCAAAAAGCGTAAGAAGGCGAAAAGCGCGGGCCGGGGGGCTGACGCGGCAGAGTGATCATCGAGTTGGCGCTCCTTGCCGCGGCCGCGATGGCGGCAAGCGAACTTTTCCTCCGGCTACCACTGATGCGACAAGTGAATGTCGTCCTCGGTACGGCCCGGCGATCCGCCGCTATCCTCGGAAGCAAGCGCATTTCTGATCATTGGAAAGAAGTCGTGTTGCCCGCTTACTCGCTTCGAATTGCGGGGGCGTCGATACTCTTCTTCCTGCTGCTGTGCCTGGCAGTTCTGCCGGTCGTGTTGGTCGGTCTATTTGCGCCCGGGGGATTGGCTCACTGGATGGAATTTCTGTTGCGGCCATTCGCGATCGCGGTTTTGTGCATTTGCTCAATCTTCTACGTGTTGGTGCGGACGCGGCTCGCGCGTGCCTGATTACTCGCAACTCGATAAGGTTTTGCATCGACTTGCGCTCGGGTCGGCGGCGCGCGCCGAGATGCTCCACGACATTGAACGCGCAGCGTTCCTTAAGTCTTCCCCTGCCGACGACGGCTCCCACGTGTTCGTGACCGGCCTAGCCCGGGCCGGAACCACGATCTTGATGCGGGAAATCTATCGTTCGGGTGAGTTCGGATCTCTTACTTATGCGGACATGCCATTCGTGCTCGCACCGAATTTCTGGAATCGCTTGTCTTCGAGAGGGCGCACGGCCGGGCCAAGAGCCGAACGTGCGCACGGGGACGGGATTGAAGTTGATTTCAATAGTCCGGAGGCGCTCGACGAAGTCTATTGGCGCGTTTTCTCGGGTGAAGATTATATTCGCCCGGACCGGCTTGTCGCCTACGTGCCGGATGAAGAGCAGATATCGGGATATCGAGATTTCGTGCGCCTTGTCCTGCGCCGTACGGGCAAATCGCGATACCTAAGCAAGAATAACAACAACCTGTTGCGCTTGCCTTCCTTGGCGAAGACCTTCCCCAATGCCGCTTTTCTCGTACCCATCCGCAATCCGCTGGATCATGCCCGCAGCTTGCTTAGCCAGCACCGCCGCTTCCTGAAGGCCGACAAGTTCACGCGCGACTACATGGGCTGGCTAGGGCATCATGAATTCGGCGCCGACCACCGACCATTTGCATGGGATCGCACCATCATAGAGGGCGATCCGCTGAATTTGGATTATTGGCTGGGATGCTGGATTGCAGCGCACCGTCGGATTGAGGCTCTCGAACGGGAACACGAAAACGTTCAGCTTGTCCCTTATGGCGCGCTGACTAGTGATCCCGCGGTGTGGTCGGCGGTGGCGCGAGAAGTTGGAATCGAGCCGAGGCCGCCGATGGAAATCCGCATATCACACGAAGAGGCGCCCGGGGCTGCCGGCGACGAACCTGCTTCAGCGGAGGCATTCGACCTTTATCATCAGCTGGATCTACGAGCCCGGCAATCGCTTGGGGTCGCCTGACGGATCAGCGCGGTGCGATGACGACGACTGCAGGCTCTTGAATTACGATTTGCAGGTCCCCATTCTGCAACTGCTTCGTCGGCAGGTCATTGGTTTCGCTGGTTTCGGTTACGTTGGTGATAACATAGTTGCCAATCGGAAGGCCGCGCACCGTCACGATCGTCGGACCTTTCGCCCGCAGAGCCGTAACTAGACCTCCTTGCGGACGTCTGAATGCAAGTGCCTTCAGCGACTCCAAACTTGAAGTTGAGCCTATCCGGACTGCGCCTGGGCGAACCGCACGGAAAACCGCACCATTGAAGCGCACGTCCCTATTCAGGGTGAGGTTACCCTTGCGTGCATCGACGAACAGGTCGGCGAGAACTCGTCCTTGAAAGGCCGCCGCGCCAGCGGCTAGGTCTTCGAACAGCACGTCTGGTCCGGCCTGACCGAACCAGAGCTCCAGCATTGAAATTGGGATATGGTACCTGGCGGATCGCGTTGTGAGATCTGCAAGCGCAGCTTTGCTGACCCCCGCGTAGCGATGGTAGGAGAGCTCCGCGAGGAACGGCAGCACGTCCGTCGTCCGCCGCATGTCGTCGAAGTAAATTGAGGCGACCGCCATGTTCATGGTTGACGGCGCTACGAAGCGTGTGTGGATGCCATTCTCGGCGAAGCGCCGTGAGGCGGCCGCGATCGTCTTCCCAATTCGACGACCGCTCCACCCGCCGGCGAGATCCGGTTCCAGAATAACTTCCCATGTATCGGGCTCCAGACCGTATTTTTGCCGGAGATGAAGCACCGTCGCCAGCGCGAATTCGGCGTATTCCTCGGGGTCGTCATGGGCGCTCGGCTGGCCCTTGTTGAAACCAACGTAGCAAAGGTTCACGAACAGCTTCTGCCCGTGCGAGGCAAGCTCGTTGCGGAGCGGAAGAACCGCAATTTCAACCTCGCGATCGATCTCCGCGAAGTCGAAGCCGGTCCAGTCGATCACTCGCGGATCGGCGTTGTCGTTGCTAACCTGGTAGCGATGCTTCAGCCAGGCATCATTCGATCCCATGGTCGCATAACCCGCATAAGTGCGCGACCGGCTTTCGGCGCCGCTTCTAACCTCTAGGCGAACTCGCGTAATTCCCGCATTGTCGACGGCAGACCGCACAATCTGCTGCACCAGCTCCGGCGACACGGGCTTCGTAGGTTCTGAGATATAGGTTCCTGCTTCCCAGCCGATGATGGTCTGGAAATGCTGGGACGGATCGACGGTAACGATCGCTTCGCCGGTCGCGCCGGCGCCCTGCGACGAGCAGCCAAGGGTAAGCCACACAAGTAAGAGAAGCAGGAGTCTTCCCGAACCTGCACACCAGGCCTCGCTCTTGGTCCTGCCGGCAAGAAAACTCATCAGCGACGCTGACATCGAGAGATGTGAATATCGCCGTCCTGCAGCGTTCCGGGGAAGTTCCTCTCCTCGGTGCAGGTCGTCTCAAGCGATTCAAGCAATACTGGATTGCTCTGCCTGAATGTTCGTTCCAGTGTGCGGACCACGAGCACATCATGATCGCGCCGCAGGGATGCTAATTGAGCTCCGCTTGTGAGCTCTGGCCAGTCGCGATGATAGAAATTGGTATAGACGAACTCCGCCCC
>JAFBAM010000113.1 GCA_019247755.1 Sphingomonas sp. | reverse complement strand
CAGCTAATGGCGATGCTGTGCGTCGCCGAGGGCCAGAGCTTCCTCGAGGAAACGATTTTCGAGAACCGCTACATGCACGTTCCGGAACTTCGGCGCATGGGCGCGGACGTCGAGGTCCATGGCCGCTCCGCGATTGTCCACGGCCCGAAGCCGCTCACCGGCGCGAGCGTGATGGCGACCGACCTGCGTGCGTCGATGAGCTTGGTGCTCGCCGGCCTTGCCGCAGAGGGCGAGACCGAGGTCCTACGGGTCTATCACCTCGACCGCGGGTACGAGCGGCTCGAGGAGAAGCTCAGCGCCGTCGGCGCGACCATCGAGCGCCGCAGCGCCGGCTAGAGCTTCTTGAAAAAGCGGATGCTCGTCCGCTCGTAGCCCATGTGCCGGTAGAAGGCGTGGGCGTCGGCGCGGCGGTCGTTGCTGGTCACCTCGATCAGCTTGCAGCCCTTCTTGCGGCACCATTGCTCAGCGGCATCGACCAGCATCCTACCCAGACTCATCCCCCGCGCTTCCTTTGCTACGATCAGCACGGGAATCCGTCCGACTGGAGCATCGCGGTGGATCGTCACCATGCGATGCACGCCGATCATGCCGACGATTTTCTTGTCGAGCGTCGCTACGATCGGTGTCTCGCCGAGCTTCTTCAGCGTACCGATATTCTTTCGCGCGGCCTTTTCGCCAATCTCGTGGCCGAGCTCTTGGATGAGCTCGACGAGGCGAGCCGCGTCGCCGGGTTTTGCGTCACGCAGCTTCGGCTTCGGCTTTTCTTTGGGCTTTGGAGGGCGCGCCGGCTTTGCTGCCGGTTCGACGTCATTGGCCGCCTCGCGCTTGGCCTTCGGTTTTTTCTTGCGCGGCATCACCGCAACATCGAGCGATGCGCCCCAGTCCTTCGCGCCCAGATTGCGCAGGAAATATTCGGCATCGTCGGGCGATCCCATCGGGCCCTTGTCGTCCATGCCGAACACGGCCTTCCCCGAAGCGTCGGTCAGGCCGACCTTGCCGAACCGCCGTTTGCCGGGAGTCCGGACCCGCGATCGGACCAGCTTCAGGCCGCGGTTGCGGGCGCTCTCCGCGAGGGCATCGATCCGCTCGTCGCTCATAAGCTATCGATCACGTGGAGGATGAGGCCGACGAGGCCGCCGACCAAAGTGCCGTTGATTCGAATATATTGAAGGTCGCGGCCGACCGCCGACTCGAGCCGGTTGGTTACCGTTTGCGCGTCCCACCCGCGCACCGTCTCCGACACCAGCTTGACCATCGATCCGCCGTAGCTCGCTGACATTCCGACAACGGCGCGGCGGGCGAACTGGTTGATCGCTGAGCGGATGCGCGCGTCCTTCTCCAGCGTCGTTCCCATCGACTTCATGATCTCGCCGAGCTTCCCGGCAAGCACCGCGTCGGGGTTGCGAGCTGCCCTGATGATCGCCTCTCGACCCCGCTGCCACAAAGCGTCGAGCCACAGGCTCACGGACCTGTTGTCGAGCAACTGCTCCTTGATTGCCTCGACCCGTTCGCGCGTCTCCGGCCTTGTCTGCAGGTCATTAGCGAGCTGGGCCAGGGCTTCCTCGACCTTAATTCGTACCGGATGCGCAGGGTCTGTCGACATTTCGACAGTCAGCTTCTTGAGGCCGTCGATGACCGCATCGGCGAGCTTCTCATCGAGTCCCGCAAGTTTCAGCACCCAGTTGGCCTTCTTGCGCACCATCTCGCGGATCAGCTGCTCGTTCGCGTCCAGTGCCCGCGCCGTCCAGCGGATCGTCGCCTCGAGCATCGGCACGTGCCGGTCCTCGTTAATGGCGGAGGCAAGCGCGTGCCCGAGGAGCGGGGACACTTCCATCTTGCGAAGCCGGTTCGAGACCGCGCCTTTGACGATACCGCCGAGACGCTCGTCATCGAGACTTTCGAAGACGTCGGCTATCAGCCTCGATGCGCCCGCCCGGATTCGCGTGCCTTCTCCTGCTGGGGTCTGCAAGAAACGCCCAGCAGCTCCCGCGACGTCGAGGCGCTGCATCCGCCGCGCGACGACCGACGGGATCAGGAAGTTCTCCTTCAGGAAATTGGCGAGCGCCTCGCCGATCCGGTCCTTGTTGCGCGGGATGATCGCGGTGTGCGGGATTGGCAGCCCCAGCGGATGGCGGAACAGCGC
>JAFBAM010000111.1 GCA_019247755.1 Sphingomonas sp. | reverse complement strand
CAGTCGGGTTGCCGTTGATGATCGGCGATATCGAACCCAGGCATCTGCACCTGGGTGAAGTCGGTGCGTCGGACGCCGGCCTTGTGACGGCCGGCTTGTACGGGTGGACAGCCGTCGTAACGGGGACCGGCGTCACCGTTTCGGAGTCTACGGCAGCAGCCTACGCCAATGCGGCCAAGGTCTATGCGCCTAACATCCGCTACCGACTGGATATCGGAGCCGCGCTCATCAGTGGTGAGCTGGAAATGCTGTCGAAATGGGGCTGGCTGAACTCGACCCCTTCAGACCGGATCGCGTCACAGATCGTTCGGTAATCGCTGGTAAGCTCTGTTCCCGGTTCGAGGTCCATTGCTGCGACATCGTCGCCGAATGCGATCCCCAGCGAGCGGGTGTTGGGGCTATCCGAATGATTGAAGTGACGGCCGTTGTCCCCACACAGCACCCAGAGCTTCAGGTCTCCGTGTAATGTTGAATAGGTGCGGAGGAATTGTTGCAATCTTTCCGGCATCACAGTGAGTTCATGGTCGGCGAACACGCGATCGATTCGATTGTCGAAACGCCAGATCAGGTCGCCAGCCTTCACGTGCTCCGTCAGAAATACGCCAATCCCGTGGATTGGGCTCGCCCGAAGCTCGGTATCGATCATCATCATCGCACGCGCACTCCACCAACAACTCTGCATCGAACGCCCTGATGCGAGGCTGGTTCAGCTCAGGCAGAATGCGGGTCGATCCGTGACCTTTGGGTATAGAGCCGACATTACGGGCGTTAGGACAGCGATTACTTGGTCGGCTCGTGACCATAACTAAGCACCCGCGAAAGTCGCCACTTGCCGTCACCGCCGAGTACCCAGACCATCGCGAACCTGGCTTTGCCAGCCAGCTTCTCGATCCCGCGGACGCCTTGGCGCTCGTCAATGTTCGCCGGCCTCCATTGCGCCGTAGCCAGGTCTAGGATCGATGCTGAGACTAGCTATCACTAGCTCGCGGCGGGAACGCCATGCGGTTGGATCTGTGCGAGAGGCGCAATTGGCCTGGTAGTCTTTCATAAAGTCACCGGCTGAATGGATCGTGTAGCCGTCCTTGTCGTGGTAGAACTCGACATCATCAGCGAGGAGGGCGCGGAAGCGGGGCGCGTCGCAGGGCTTCACGAAGAACAGGTCGAACAGCTGGTCGTCGGCTGCTCGTATCTGACGGGTCAGTTGAAGCTGATCGGGGACTCTCACATTCTGAGAAGGCACTGAGCCAGCAAGCGCAACAGCGAGAACGATGAAGACATCCAACCGACCGCTCCTACCGTGTTAGTGTACTAATACAGAAACGCTGCTTGGGGACACTGTGCCTGCAGCGGGCGCAATTCCGCTGATCCTCATCATCGGCCCAATCTCGGTCGTTGCTAACCGTTTGAGTATTAGTCCGATTTGGGAGGTGCCTCTAGCGGCGCTTCCATTTCTCGAGCAATCTTTGCTCCTCCGCGCTCAGTTGGTTCCCCCTAAATCCGGGCCTTCTGAAATCCTGCACGCGCTCGTCCTTCACGATCGCACCCGTGCCAGTACGTGCCTTGGGCAACACATCCGATAGGTTTATCGGAGCGTCGAAATTGATGCCGGCGTGTGACGTACCTGCCCAGGCAATCCAGCCTCCTATTCGAACGGTACCGCAGATGAGGACTACCTCCTGGTCTTGCGAAGGAAGTCTGCTGCCAAACACAAGGGCCCCATGGGTCGAAAGGTTGGCGATGCGGACCGGCACGTTCAGGCTGTCCCATTTCATTGTGGCAGCCAAGACTACTTTGCTCCTTCTGGCGCGTCGTTCGTCTGTGGCCGACCTTTTCAATCAGCGGCCTCAAGAGTCGGCGTCAGGATCTTGGAAAAACCTAGTCATGGCGTCGCTCACGGAAGGTGTCAGCGTGATGAAAATGCGACGCGAATCGAGGGGATCGTCCCGTCGATCTACAATGCCTCGACGTTCAAATAACTTTAGCCATCTTATCGCTGTTGTTTGGGCGACGCCGGTTCTTCGGTATAGCCGGGCCAATGTCATCCTGACCTGCATCAGCTCCGCATAGTAAAGCTCAAGCAAGATATCCCACGCGGGCTCACCGAAAATATCTTCTGAAAAGAACTGAGCTCGACGTCGCCTATCCTCTATTGCCCGGCTAACGGCCCGTTTGAGCAGCATCGCTTCTGTCGCGGGAAGCGGTTGCAGCATCCCAAACTGAGCATAGTAATCTGTTACGCTTTGACGGGCTTCTTGGTTCACTAAAGGAGCCTCCCAACACCCCGAGCATGGGAGTTCTACCAAACGAGTCGCGCCGATTCAGCTGATACTGTCACCATTTTGGGGGGAATCGCCGTTACGCGATTTCATGATCTATAGCCCTGCGTCGATCCGGAGAGATCACGGAAGGCATGCTCGTCCAACTCGTCCAAGAGTTGTTGGACGTGCGCACCAAAAGCCGAGTCCGGGTTGATCGAATCCATCAGCCCTTGCGCTTTCCGCAAGTGGTGCCGAATTTCGTCCAGCAAGTTTTGCAGCTCTAAAGTAGTTTTGGAGTCACCCATACGCATCCCAGTCGGCATCTGGCCAAAAGCACACCAATGAACGGCGTGTGCTCTACGAGCGCGTAGCTCGCAACATGGCCTTGAGGCAACGTTCCACAATGAGGCGGCCTTGCGGTGTGAGTGAGACCAATACAATTCTATCATCGCGAGGGTGTTTAGAGCGCTCTAGGAACCCTCGCAAATCCAACACGCCGATCCACCGCGCTGCAGTGGTCGGAGGCACGCCCGAACCGTGACAGACACTTGAAACTGTGAGTTCGCCCGGCTCTTCCGAGTACAACGCCAGCAAAATGTCCCATGCGGGCTCGCCCGTGAGACCTGCCGGCATTACCCGATCACGCGCGCGTCGCATTCGAAAGATCTCTGATGCGGCGCTGGCAAGCAGGCTCGGATCTTCGAGCTCACTGTCGTTGAAGGGCGGCAACTCTGGTTTCCCCCGCGATTGATTTCAGGGCTTGGCCAGCTGATGACGTATTACTGCGGGGTCGAGTGCGAGCTCGATCTCGTTCCTAATCCTCCAACTTTCTCTGATGCACGCCGCAATAGGTTGTTGCGCGGATTTTGACGCTCTTAGGGGCGCGGTTGTGAGGTGATCCCGGTCGGGCATGATCACGCCTGACCCGTCTCTCGAACGACGAACATTCTCTTCCAAGCGCCGTTGGTGAATACAAAATGATCGAGCAGGAACACGTCAATTGCCGCGCCTTTCCGATACAGCTCAAGGGTCAGCTTCTTACGTCGTTCGTCGACCGCAAGGACCCGATTGAATTCGTGGCTTGCTAGGACAACGCCGCGAGCATGATGATGTGACGCTGCTGCTAAAATTTGAGCGAGGGCCTTTGCGACCTCAAAGTTATCGCTGGTATCTATCTCGTGCGAGGCGATCAGGCCGCATCGCTCGTCCACGAAGAGCGCTAAAATAATCTTAGGTCGCTCGAAACGAATCTCGGAAAGGAATCGAACTACGGCATCGTGCCCGCAAAGCTCGGCTCGTTGGAGCCACGTCTGATCGATCGCTTCGGACGAAGGAACGCTATTCTCTGCGAGCCGGCGAACAGCGGGATATTCAACCTTGCAAATATCAAAGATGACATGGTTACTGCGACGACGTGGTGCGAAGATGCGTTCGACTATGTCGTAGAATCGGCTGGAACTGAGTGTGGCCAAAGGGGCTTCCAATCTCGTTCAAGGCCAAACCTTCTGATCCTCGTCCAGTGACTATGAGTGCCGACCAACGTTGTGATGAGCATTGGCCACGCCCAAAACTGAGCAAAAATGCCGTAGCTCGCCGCCGGAAGTGCAGGGAAGACCGCTTTCGACACGTGAACGACGACTGTCGAAAGCTGCAACCCAGCCAAGACAATGGTCCACAGTCTGTTCGCGCGAAGCGCGAGTGCGGTCAACGCCAGCAACAAGGCAGCGTCGATGATGACGAGAGCTTGGGCTAACTCAGCGAGTGTCGAGAAACGAGGAAGAGTCCGAATGGCGATGATGGTCAGTATCGCGGCTGCCGCCTGAGCCAGCATAGCTGCTCGCTCAGGCTGGCCACCACATCTCAAGCTGTAGATCAAGCAGAGAGCCAGGAAGACGTTGAACCCGATGACGTGAATCATCTGCTCAGCAGGACCCCCTGCGCATCTACCGGTCTAGGCCACGTTCGCAGCGCGAGCGGAAACGCGCGCCTCGGCTGACGCTGGCGGGCATTCTTGCTCATCACCGTAGCTAAAGGCATTCAAGCCAATCTCGGCTTGCGTGTCACGAAAGGCCTTATGTGCGTGAGCCAGTAGCGCTCGCGCCTCGACGAGCCGCGTCGTAGCTTTTGTCACGAGGTCAAGTCCCTCCTGCCCGGCGGTGAGCGGAAGTCTACATTTCTTCCGGCCCTCTATGACAGCGATCGTAAGTTTCGCGTTGCGTACGATCGCGGAATCCACTTCTCTCTCGGCCGGCAGAAGTTCAGAAGCGACGGCCCTTGCGGTTTCATGGCGCTGGTTGAGCAATTCTAATCTCCCTCGTGCCTTACGGCACTTCTTGAGTGAGACTAGTAACCGAGCGCTCTCAGAAGCTGATACAGGCCTTGGCCAGCCTCGATCATAACTGCGACGCCTAAAATGGATGCCACAGCAACTAAAGCAATCCCGGCAATCGTCGCCAACGGGCCAAACTTGTTGATGAGCGGTCGTTCACTAGCCGCCAGAACAAGCGATGCCCCGCTAGAACTGGCCAGCAATTGATCTGAGCCACTGCTGTTCGCGGGAAGGTCAGTTTCCTGATAGTAGTAGCTTTTGATACTGCCACGCGTGCCGCTGAATAGGATGGCTGCGGCCTCTGCGCTGCTATTCACGTGCAACTTGCGGCGAGCGGTCATCAGGTTCTTATTGACCCACGCTTCGCTGATGCTGAGGTCGGTAGCTATTTGCTTTGCTGACCTACGGTTCCAGAAGCCTTCTAAGCATTTGACCTGCAACTGCGTCAGTCCGTGGGTCGAGGGTCTCAAGTCTTCTTGGGGCATTCAACCTCCGACTTCGCCCGCGTTAATTCTCGCGCCATTCCCAAAGTCATTCATAATAAGTTCGGCATCTACTGTATTAACACAAATTAAATCGAAGCGCACCGCACCGCGAGCATATCGTCTGTTAGGGTGGAAATAACGTGCGGCAAACCCCCACGGGTCCGCCTCGGTCGCATTTTGCGGTGAACTAGCTGCTCGACTAGCGGGCGAAGGCTTTTGAGGGGGGATTGACCCCCATCCCGTTCGGTCTCGACGTCGATGGGATGGGGGTCTGGTCTCAGTCACGCTGTGGATAGGTGACCATCAACCCAGATCCGGCTGCTCCCAAGTGGGGTTGAGAGCCGCTGACGAGGCGATTTCTAAAGTTCAGTGAATTAAGTCTGACTTTCCTATCAGTCCGAAATGGCACGGAATCTGCCCGGCTCTAATGTCTGCAATGGGTCGAAAACTGACACTACGCCGGGTGAACGGCGAGTTCAGCATGGCGACACGGCGATGGTCACATACCTTCTTCAACGGCCGCAAATCGGCCGACCGAAGGGAGCAATAAGATGTTCAGGAAATCCATGCTCGCCATGTCGGCGATCTCCATGGTCGCAGTTCCTGCGGTGGCCGACGCGCACCACTATAACGGTTACGGCAATGGATACGGGTACGAGCAGCAGGGCTATTACCCGCAGCAGGGTTATTACGGCCAGGAAGGCTATTACCCACAGCAGGCCTACGCCTACGGCAACCGATATTACGGTCGCAGTTACGGCTATCGAAACCACCGTTGCAGCGGCACGACGGGTACGATCGTTGGCGCTGGCGCCGGTGCATTGCTCGGTCGTTCGATTGGACGTGGAAGCGGCTACGACCGGAATAGCGGTACGACCGGCACAATCATTGGCGCAGCGCTCGGAGCACTGGTCGGACGCGAGGTCGGCAAGTCGACCTGCTGAACCCAAAGCGTTGGCATGAAGAGAGGGGTCGGGCAGTTCGCCTGGCCCCTTTTTCGAATCTGGAGCGCCTGTCGAATGCTTGACGCGAATCTAAACCGCCTGCGTCAGCGATAGGTGGGGCAGCTGCCACCGGCAAAGGCTGTCAGGTAGTCGCAAAACGGCCCGACTGGTGCGCAGTCCAGCCGAGCCGCCGACTCAGCGTTGACCTCTGATCGAAACCAGCCGCGAGTCTGCTCTTTCTTCTACGTCGGAACGATGAAGAACTTCGAAATGGCAGCTCGGGGTCGAAGGCGGACGTTACGCTAGCGGCAGGTTGGGGTGTGGAAGACAGACATACCGGACAGTTCGATCACGCCAGTTGCTCATTGCTGATCCGGACTACCCCCCGAGGGAGAACCGTCGGGCGGCACGGTCGGATCTCCAGGATCGTTGGCGGCTGTCTGCGTTGGGTAAGCTGCGACCAAGACGAACCTCAATCCTATTGCGAGGCTGTCCGGTTCGCGCGTGATACCGGCCGGATGGTGAATATAATCGACGTCAGGCTGAATGACGAAGCGGTGGCTGACCTTAACTTGATAAGTCAGTTCGAAACTGGTCTCGGACTTGGGCAGGCCCAACTCATCCACCGCAGGATCGCCCATCATCGCGTGGGCGATCGCCAAGCCCAGTCGATCGTCGGGGCGTCCGCGAATGGTCCCTTCCTGGACCAAGCCAACGCCCACATAACCCGCGATCGGCTGAGCATCGCCGTTGGCAAGTCCGCCGCGAAGCCAGAAACTCAAATGAGGCGCTAGGGCGAGGGGTGCCTCGTATGAAGCATAGACGCCACGATCGTGCGCGTTGCGGGCCGGCCCCGGCTGAGCAGCGGTGTAACCCCACACACCGGCTTCTAGCCTGCTGTTCTTGGTCATTTGCCAATCTGCTTGGCCGATCGCCAAAAGGCCATCACTTGGCTTCAGCCGCTCGGCAAGAAAAGCTTTGGGTGCAGTGGGGCTTCCCGACACGCCGTCATAGGCGCCAAGCCTGAAGGTCCATTTCTGAGATGGCACCCAAGTCAGTGAACTACCGATCGCGGTTACCGGATAGATGGACGGACCCGTTCGCCCGCTGCGCGAGAGGTCGGGGCCGATGCCGTGCGAGCTGTTGAGCATCAAGCTCGCTGTGTCGATCGAATCGAACTGGCTGTTCAGATCCATCATTCCGATGCGCATCGCGATAGAGTGCTGATCGGTTCCCCATATTTTGGCGAGATAGGCTTCGAACAGACGGGTGACCGGGACTGCCTCGATATTGTCGGCGGTTTGAAGGTCTCCCAGGTGCTTCGAAAGCGAATTTCCGCCGAAGTTGAACATCTGGGCATGGAGCAACCAGCCGTCGAGGCCGACGCGTTCACCACGAAGGGTTGCGGAAACCTGGAGCTTGTTAAGAATGGCGGCGCCCGGATCAATCCCGACCGGAACGTCGAAGACGTCGAACGTCTCACGAGAGGCGATTGTAAGCGGCGGCAGTCCGTCAGTTGGAGCGGCGTTAGCTGGGCCCCCTGCGGACACAAGAAGTGCTGCTCCGAGGCCGACCAGTGCCCGGCGTTGGTTCGATTTGATCAGGGAGAGAGCTAATACGACGGTAGGGGTGAGACAACGATTCATCGCAGGCCCTGCGCCGCCCAAAGGGATCATATCCATCGCCGCCAGAACGCGAGCGCGACAATCCCAACGGACACCAGGATCATTCCCCCCGTAACCAACAGGAACCCAGCAAGGCCGGTATTCGCGAACGGCGTGTTGAAGTTCATCCCGAACACGCCGGCCACCGCTCCGATCACGCCGGTTATCACTGTTGCAATTGTGAGGACCTTGACGAGCTGGTTCGTGTCTTGGGCGACGCGTGTGGCGTAAAGCTCGAAACTTCCGATGACCGTGTCTCGAGCGCGTCCGATGTCGTCCTCAAGCTTTTCGAAGATGCGGTTCACCTCGATCAGGAACTCGCGATCAGTATCCTCCACATGAGCAAGAAAATCTGGTGCAATCAGACCATGGATGACCCCTCGCTGTTCGATGAGGATGGCGCGAAGGTCAGCTAGCCGCCGACGAAGGGCGGCCAAGGAATTAAGCGGGGATCGCTTCTCCCGCCCGCGCAAGATCGTTTCGTCTAGTTTGTCGACGGATACGTCCACCTTGGCGATCTCTTCGCGAAAGCCATCCAGGTAACGGAGCAAGAGTGACGACATGAAGGCGGTGGCGCTCATCTTGCCCTTAAGCGTCTCTCCCTGGTCGGCTTCGACAAACTCATCAAAAAAAGGGGGACGCTCGTTCCCGCTAGTGAGCAGCCACGATTGCCCCACGGCGAACTGAAGCTGAGATCCGGATTGATCCAACAGTCTCACAGCGAAGCGATAGAAATCGTCGAACCGCTCCAATCGTCCCACCGGAACCGCGCCGGCGCGCGCTTCCCTTAACCTGCGCGGAAGGGCCGCGTGACTGGTTGGACGTGTATCGACCCAAACAAGCTGATCCTTGGCGAGGCCTTCAATTGGCACGTCCTCGAGGCGCACTTCGCTGTCGTGCCCGGAAGCATCATACAGGATCGCTTGAGCGGTTCGTTCTCCGCGTGTCGTCACCCGATCAGAAATGATGTGTGCACAGGGCTAGAAGGAGAATGATGGGGAGCGGGATGCCGATTACCCAAAGAAGAATGGAACGCATTGTGCATTTCCTTGCTGCTGTTTTCAGCAGGAAAGCTCGCAGGGGGACGTTGTTCCGCGGCCGTGACAAAGTTCATGTTTGGGTTTCTCTAGTCGGGCCAAACCAGTCTGAACTAGTTTCGTGTCCACTCCTGTGAAGACACCAGCGCCCGATTTTTAGGCGCGCTTAGCGGCAGAAGTGGGTGGAAAGCTGACATTCCCAATGATAGCTCCCTGCCATTTGTAGGGAGGGTTCATGCTGCTTATCGGCGTGTTGATCGCTGCTAGCGTAGGCGCTTCGGAAACTGGCGCGTATGCAGATCCGATTGCTCGCGCAAACGGCGGCGAACTCCAGAGCTATCGCCCAAATCTTGAGAAGAAGACCTGTCAGTCCATCGCTTCGTATAGACGGACTGGCCTGGGAACCTACCTCAACACCGCGCTTCTCCCTCTCGGTGAAGGCGTGACTCTAGAAACGCATTCTCCTGTGTCCATCAAGGGAGGTGCAGTGTGCGGCTCCATAACACGGGAAGACGTCCTCGCCGGTACACTGCGCGTCCCTAATCAGGTTATCACTCCAGAGACGGCGAAGCCGCTACTAGAGCGCGTTGCCGACGCGATAGGCCCGATTGTCGGGAAAGAGATTTGCACGAGGTACGAGCCGTCAGGGGCTGACTTCATAGCTAAGAGCTCAATCGATGGTGTGTATCAGCCTGACAAAGATACAATGGTAAAGTGGATCGCGGCGACTGACGGCTACAGTGTCGCCGAAACTCCGCGGCCCTATCGAACTGAAGTTCCCATCTCGACGCCGGAACTTGAGGCTAAGTGGATGTACTGGGCCAAGTGCGGAATGGCCAACGGAGGGTATGGTTTTAGCTGGGTCGAAACGTCTTACGGCATCTACATCCTTGCCGTCGCTCCGGGCTCCCGCGCCGAAGCAGCGGGTCTGAGAAGGGGGCAGCAGGTAATCGAGGTCAACGGCAAATCCACGCTCAGAATGTCGAGGAACGACTTCAGAACTCTAATTTACAGCAGGCCCGCCGCCGGATTCGATCTGAAGTTTCACGATGCATCGGACGTACGCCTACCGCCGCTGTAGTGGCAGGATTGGGTGGAAAGCTGACGCTAACGCCGTTGGCGCATCAACTTCGACGGAAATCAGGTTGAGTGCTGCTCTGCCGCCAATAATCTTCGAGACCGACTTGATCCAAAAGCCGTGCAAAGCGTGCATCTTTCCACGCAGCTCGCATGGGCGGCTGAAAGAGCGGGCCCGTTTGGCGGTTCTCGTCGCCTCCTGCCGGTGCGAGCTGCTTCCACCGACCTTCGCCGAAAAAATAGCCTTGAAGGATCTGGAATAAGTCATCGAGCGCCTTCAGCGCCGCAAAAGCGTGCGCCACACCGAAGATCGCTGTGGGGTTACCTAGAAGAAATTCGCGATTCTTGTCTTGGGCAACCTTGCTAGAGCCGGAGCCGGCGAGCGCCACGATGGTCGCTTCCATTGCTTCCACGAGTTGCCGATCAATGTCGGACGGCCGTTCGTCTGGATCTCGCAATAACTCAAGCGATTCAGTCGTACGACCCGTATACGTGAGATACGCAATGCGGGTCCGCCATATGTACGGATTGTGCGGCCAGCGCTCGACTGCCTGGCGAATAGCATCATCAGCGGCCGCGAGGTCGCCAGCCGACCACAGGCTGATGATGACCTTGCGGTCTGCACCCGCGATCAGGAATTTTGTCCGATCGAATTTTCGAGAAATTTCGGCCGCGTCGGCGCAACGTCCGACACTCGCCAGCACATCGGATAACAGAAATAACAGAAGCGGCATTTTCGGCTGCTTTCTAAGGGCGGCCCGGTCTTCCCGCTCCGCCGCGAACCAATGACGATAGACCGGCTGCAGCATTCGAAGCGCACCAAGTGCGCGCGGCTCGCTGGAATCTATCTGAAGCGCCCGGGCTGCGGCCGACCGGCTGCGGGCATCGAGTCCGGCGCGCTCGTTCAGAGGTGATGCTCTTTTGCGGGAAGCAAAGGCCATTGCCAAAGAGCCCCAAGCAGTCGCCGAATCTGGCGCCAGATTTACCGCCTTGCTCAGTAGCGCGATCGCTTGGTCCAACGACGTGGGATTATCGAGCTCAAACGCGTCGTTCGCTTGCAGCTCATCCATGCCCTTCTGAAGGTACAATTGGGCCTCGGGCGACATTTGCTGCCTCGGCCACAGCGCCCATCCCGCAAGTCCGGCACCAAGCACGCTCACAGCTCCGGTCGCCGCTAGGACGGTGCGTCGATTGGTGCCAACCTCTGGGGCAGTTAATCCTTCGCCGCCTCTTTCCTCTGTCAACGCGCCAATGCTGCGAAGTACTTGGCCCCAGCCGGAGCTGCTATTTGCGCCGCGCCAACTTATCAGGTCGGCGCATTGGATTTGGTCGAACGGCATGGGGACCCGAACGTCTTCAGAGCGTGCCTGGACTAGCTTGTGCAACTCCCGAGCCCGGTTTGCTTCGGATCGAACCCATTCTGATTTGGCCGACTCTTTAGACCAGAGCACTAGCACTGCAGAGCATGCTTCTAGCTCGGTCGCGATGACGTCCGAATAGGCCCGATGCGCCGGCAATTCGCGGTCGAACCAAACCGACCAGCCCCGCTTGCTGAGTTCGCGCGCGACGCGCTGCGCCAATCCAGCATCCGCCCTCGCATACGACAGGAAGATGTCGGCCACACACACCCCCGTTTTCGCTTCTGTATCGCTTGCAAAGCATTGTGGCGAGTTGGACCGTCCAGCGCGCCCCGGGTACCAAAGCTTGCGGCTCGTCGGCACGAAGAGGACGCTAGCGGCAGGAATGGGTGGAAAACTGACGCTAGCGAGACGGACGCTATTTTCGACGCAACCGCTTCATAACGGCATCGATCGTGGATTTTGGAGTTAGTCGAACAACGAACTCCTGAATGCTCGCCACGCCATTTCCACTCTCATTAGTTGCCGGCATGACAGAGCCTGCCGCAGCCTCATTGCACATCATCTCTTGGGCCTGCGCCGGTACGGCGGCAGAGGCGATACAGGTTTGAACGGTGCCTTTGGCGTCCGCCTGGACAATCAGTTGGAACAACGACCCGTCGGCAAAGCCTTTCGGCATATGATTGGTTTCGAGTGCCAGGTCTGGCGGGTCCCAAGAGGGCACTCCCGATCCGGTCCAGAACCCGTGGGTCCAATGGCTCCAGAGGTAGACCACACCATAGGCGGCTTGCCCGGTTGGATCGCGCGCCGGACTGGATAGCCGGGTCCGAAGCATGGAACAGAAGGCGTCGACGTTCCCGGGCGGTCCATTCAAGAATGCCTTGCGACAGTCCACGACGTTGCCGGTTGGTGAGACCACTACGCGCACCTGTAATGCTGCGCTGCCACCCTCGTTCATTTTAGCTTTGAATGATGGCTTAAGCATCGCGGGTTGGAGCGCCGGAAGCATCATTGCGCTCGCTGCTGTGGCGATGAGCAAGGGAAGCACGATACACCTCGTCGCTAGTAGGCTTCGGAGACTATCACGCTCTGAGATGATGTCCGCAATGGGCTAGTGGCAACTTTGGGTCGAACGTTGCCGCTACGCTAGCGTCGCATTTGGGTGGAAAGCTGACTCTAGAGACTGGGAGTGCGCACCTTCGGAACTTGGATCTTATGACGTCCGACGTCTAAGCGTCTCTCGCCGTGTCACCGCTGAATTTTCCACCTGCTTTCTTGGTCTGCGTATCGACTGCCGCATTCGCTCAAGCTGCGCCGGGTCCGGCGGACCAGTCAGAAATCATTATCACCGCTCCAGGCAATCTGAATGAGCACGATGAAGCCCAGTCGGTCAGCAGCGCGTCGATCCGCGGAGCGGGAGCGCCCGATCTTCTTCAAGCCTTGTCGCGGTCAGTGCCGGGGATGTCGCTGCAGGATGCGCAAGGGAACTCCTTCGAGCCAAATCTCATCTATCGTGGCTTCACGGCATCGCCGCTCCAGGGTCAGCCTCAAGGCCTCGCCGTTTACGTTGATGGCGCTCGGTTCAATCAACCCTTCGGCGAAACAGTCCACTTCGATCTGTTGCCATCAGCGGCAATCGACCATGCCGACCTTTTCGATGCGAGTGCCATTTACGGTTTAAACGCGCTTGGCGGCGCTTTGGCGATCCAGACCAAGACTGGTCGCTCAGCCCCCGGTGTGTTCGCTTCAGTGTCTACGACCGACCGTGGCAACCGCGAGGCTGTCCTGGAACGCGGCTGGAGCAAGGGCCACGAAAGCGCTTATTTCGCGCTGCAGGCTAATGACGACCAGGGATGGCGGCGTCACTCGCCATCAACCGTGATTGGCGCTTTCGGTGATCTCGGCTGGGACAGCGACCGCGCCGGCATTCATGTAAAGGCAGACATCTCGGACGCGGACCTTACCGGCAATGGGACGACGCCAGTTGAACTGCTTCAGGCCGATTATAAGGCCGTCTTCACCCGGCCCGACGAAACTCGCGACGACTATTTCCGCCTGAGCCTCCATCCCTGGGTGAAGCTCGGGTCGCACGATCGCTTTGAAGCCACGCTGTATGCGCAGCGCTACACTCAAGACGCGTCAAACGGCGATTTGGCAGACATTGCTGCCTGCGAGCAGTCACCAGCCTTGCTTTGCTTGCAATCCGGAGGGACCGAGGGGCTGCTGATCGATGTAGCCGGCTCGCCAGTCTCGACACGATCCGCAACATTCTATGGGCTGCTTAACAGGAGCCGGACGCGAACGGACAGCGCGGGTATCCTGAGCCAGTTCGTCGATCGTCGACCTTTCCCTTCGGGCGAGAATGTCCTGACTATCGGGTTCAGCTACGACGCAGGCCGGACGCACTTCGACAGCGACAGTGAGCTGGGTTCGATTAGCGCAAATCGCGAGGTGCTGGGCTTAGGTCCGATCATCGCGCAGCCCGATGGATCAATAGCACCGGTCTCCCTGGTGGCCGATAGCATCAACGTGGGCCTCTTCGCCTCGGATCGGCTTCCGCTCGCACGGGGTCTTGTTGCCGAGCTGGGATTGCGATGGAACCGTGGAGACATCGACCTGCATGATCAGCTCGGGGACGCACTCTCAGGGAACCACGACTTCCGAAGGCTTAACCCGGGCGTGCAGCTCAATTGGCGGGTATTCTCCGGGACTGATCTGAGGGCAGGCGTCAATCAAACAAGCCGCTCCCCCTCGCCCGCTGAACTGACTTGCGCCAACGCGAATGATCCCTGCAGCTTCACCAATTTCTTTATCTCGGACCCTCCGCTCAAACAGGTCGTCACGACAAGCTACGAGCTTGGCGGCCAAGCTAAGCTCGGGCCGTTCAAGTGGATTGCGACCGTCTATCGCTCCGACAATGCGAACGACATCCAGTTTGTGGCTTCGCAGGTTCGTGGGAGGGCCTTCTTCCGCAATGTCGGCTCCACTCGGAGGCAGGGGATAGAGGCGACACTTTCCTGGAAATCCGGGCCGTGGGACATTCGAGGAGGCTATGCACTCACCGAGGCCACGTTTCGCCAATCTCTGCTGCTTAATTCGCCAGACAATCCCGCAGCCGACGCCAATGGCCAAATCATGGTTGAACCGGGCGATCGACTACCGGGTGTTCCCCGGCACCGAGCGCTGCTGTCCGTAGACTATAAGCGACGCAACTGGGGTGCAGGCGGGGATCTTCAGGCGGCATCCGGGCAGCCATTCTTCGGCGACGAAGCGAACGTCGATCGGGCAACGAACAGTTACGTGATCGCGAATTTGCGCGGGTCGGTGCGGGTGCTCGGGCAGCTTCAACTATTTGGCGAGGTGAAAAATCTTTTCGACCGTCGGTATGCCACCTACGGTGCTTATTCGGCGACGTCGCAAATCCCGATCATGGAAGCGCCGGGCGCAAGCGATCCGCGCAGTCTTACGCCGGGCGCGCCGAGGACGTTTCTTCTAGGAATGAAATGGCAGCCGTAGTGGCAGCTTTGGGTCGAAAACGGACTCTGGCGCGGCAGCGAAATCAGCTGACCTTCTTGACCCCCGAGATCCTGCTGATGTGCTCCCATTCGCATTCGGCCACCCAATAAAGGCCGTCGCGCTCACGCCAAATCGTCCGGCCATTGGGTAGTGTGAAACGGGCATCGTGGTCCGGATAATCAAATTTAATGGTCAGATCTTCGGGCGCGAGCCCATAGTCGCGCAGAGCCACCCATTGCAGCACCGCAAGGAACTGCTCGGGCCCTGTCGGAAGCACCATTTCCTTCAAGGCCTGCGATGTAGAATCCACCTGATCTGCATGTCGGCCATTGGGGAACATCGCCAGCTCATGAACATAATCCTTAAGCCAAGTGGCCTCACGCGGTAGCCACACATTTCCTTTCTCGATTGCGGGCGTTTGCGAGAGCATCCGCATCTCCTTGCTGCCCTCGGCCTTCACCGGAACAATTTGATGCAGGCCGTCTCGCTTCAGTTCTTGAACCAGCTGTGTGCCGGCCGCGGTGTCCTCGATCAGAATCTTGGACGGATGATAGCGAGCACCAAGCTCGATCGCCTTGCGCTTGAGATCCGGATACTCGAGGCGCGCGCGGAAGACGTCGATCAGGAAGATGCGCTGGTCGCGGGTCCGACCCCAAGTCGTGCAAACACTGTAGCTCGCGATTTCGGTGATTTTGGACGCAGTGTCCCAACTTTGAATCACCTTGGTGAAGTGGACATTCTCCAGGGAATCATAGTGCTTGAACCATTCCTTCTGGACGATGCCTCCTCCGGCCGGGGCAGGCCGCTGCTGATATTGAGCGGCGAACGCATAGGAGCCCATTACGAGCTGAGCTTCTCGAATGCGCGCGAATGACTCTCGCTCAGCGTGCAGCACGTCGCCTTCCTGCCGGATCTTGATCTGCGGTACGCCCAGAACGCGATATTCGTATCGCTCGTCGGCTTCGGCGAGGGCGGGCAACGCCAGCACATCCCAATGACCCTGTTGCAGAAGGTGGCCGACCAGATCATCTTCGTGAAGCCGCTGCATGATGATCACGATCGCGCCACGCTCCTTGTCGTTGGAGCGCGTCGTCACAGTGTAGTCGAACCAATCATTGACCCACTTGCGCTGCGTCTCCGACGCAGCTTCTGCAGGCTTCAGAGGATCATCAACAATGATGATGTTGCCGCCTCGGCCCGTCAGCATTCCCTCGACGGATGTTGCCAGGCGAGTCCCGCCTTCTGGTGTCCTAAGCTCCGCGAGCCGCGACCGCGAGTTCGCCAGCCTGGTCGCGAAGATGTTCTGGTACCACCTGCTGTTCATCAGGCGGCGCTCGTCGCTCGCCATCTTCTCGGCGAGGTCCTGACCGTAGCTCACGCAAACGATCTCAGCAGTCGGATCGTGGCCCAGGATAAAAGCCGGGAATACTACCGATGCCAGGAGGGACTTACCGTATCTTGGCGGGATGTTGATAATGAGCCGGCGGCAACGTCCTGCTAGGACATCTTCAAGTCGGCTTGCGATTAAGTCTAGATGCCAGTTCCACAAGATCGCCGTCGTGGGCAGCAGCTCTTTGAACGCTCCTCTCGCAAAGAATCCAAGATCCTGCCTGAGCATCGCTCGAAGATGCTCGGGCGACGGCTTTCGGAGAGCGCCGGTCACTCCGGTTTGCTCGCAGTGAGGATCGAGACCAGTTCGCTGACGAGGAACTCATCGGTCGCGCTCGTCGACTCTTCCGGCGCGCTTTCCTGGCGGCGGCTCAAATAATCGATGAGCAACTTGCCGAATTGGCGGTCACCGGCGATGGCCCGCGTGACGGTCTGACGCAAAAAGACCTCCTCCCGGTTCATCCGCTTGGCGATACCGCCCTCCGTCACGCTCAGTTTCTCGGCGAGGATCCGGTCGAGCTGCTCGGAGAGTGACCGGCGTCTCTTGCGCTTGCCCGTCGGGTTACCTGACATGCCTGGCTTGAAGCGTGTTTCCAGTGGCGGGCGTTTATATCCCACCTTGTATGTGCTCTCGGCCATCAGGCGGCGTCCTGAGTAGAACCGAGACGCTCGGCAGTAACTTCGGTGAAGGTCTTGCCGGTCGCGAGGTGAACCGCCCGTTCGCCACTGTGCCGTTCGAAGCGGCGAATGATGGTATCGGCAAATCGCGGCTCAATCTCGACACCGAAACACCGCCGGCCAACGCGCTCGGCTGCAATGATTGTGGTCCCAGATCCCAGGAACGCATCAATCACGATCTCTCCGCGAGCTGACACGTCAAGAATCGCATCGGCGATCATTCGGACGGGTTTCGGGGTGCAATGGAGTGCGAGCAGGTCGCCCTCGTCCGAATGTCGAAAGGTCCCGACGCCCGGATAACGCCACACGTTGCAACGATTGCGACCATGCCGGCCGAGCTCGATGTTATTCCGTGATCTTTCCCGGCCGAGCTTCCAGACAAAGATGACTTCATGCTGAGAGCGATAGAAGCTTCCGAGGGACCCTACCCCCTTATCCCAGATGCACGCGTTCTTGAGCTCACTAAAGACCGCTTCTCCGGCGGTCTGCATTTCCAGCAAGTGGCGCCAATCTGCGAAGGCAAAATGGATTGATGCCGGTTTGCTGTGCGCTGCGATCAGCCGAAAGACGTTTGTCTCGAACTCAATGAACTGGTCCCGATCCATTTCCCCGGAGGCCATGGCGAATTCAGCCACGCCTGAGCGGCGGGTGACATTTCCCTTGATCTTCACATTGTAAGGAAAGTCCGAGCAGCTCATGGCTGCCTTCTCGCCGTGCATTAGCTGCCGCCAGACGTCCGGCTCGAGCGCATTGCCACAGATGACGCGATGCCGACCGCCGAGATTCCAAACGTCGCCCGGACGATTGACAACGGGGCCCTGGTCGCGCGGGGCTGCCTCGTCATCCGGATCCTTGTCCGGACCTTCGACGGGGGTTTGGAGGATGACGTCGATCTCACCCATCGAGAAGCCGGTTGCGGCTTCGACATCCAGATCGAGGCCTTCGACCGTTAGAAGCTTGAGGTTATCGGCGAGCAGCTGCTGGTTGGTTGAGCCAAGCTCGCTCAGGCGGTTGTCTGCCAGCATCAAGGCGCGAAGCTGGTGATCATTAAGATGCTCGAGGCGAACTGCGGGCACCTCGCCGAGGCCTAGCTTCTTCGCCGCCAGAACGCGGCCGTGCCCCGCGACGATCCGGTTCTCCTGGTCCACAATGATGGGGGACACAAAGCCCATTTCGCTGATCGCTCGCGAAAGCGCATTGATCTGCCGATCGGGATGCACCTTCGGGTTAAGCTTGTTGGCGAGTAGCGCAGCTGTCGGGAGATAATCGATCTTTAGCCGGAGACTGCGCTCAATCTTGCAATTGGACATGTTCGACCTTTCTAGTGAGAATATCACTTAATTGGACGCGCCTTCAGTCTTTCCGAGCAGCTGGCCCAGGCTTAATCTCAGGCGCTTCTTGGGCCCACACTACCCACTGGATCATCAAGCGCTTGAGCGGGATCAGGCGCTTGGGTGGACCGTCCGCGAAGCGCTCTATCGGCTCAAATACTGGCAACTCCTCCGTGGCTTCTCCAAAGCTCGCGAAGTCCATTTGGCCCCATTTTTCGCTGTGGCGCTCGTGCAGTCGGAGAGGAAACTCGTCTTGAAGCAACGGAGTGATGCGTCCCCTGCTTCTTACCCAGTCCGCACTAAGAGCTTCCTCCGGAATATCTTTCCAAGCTTGTTCATAAACGGCACGCATACCCTTCCGCTGCCCGACGAGCACGGCAGCAATGTCTTTTGGTTTAAACCTCATGTTCAGCCCGGTGACCGCCAGACCGACCTCCATCAAATCGTGGAAGTCGTAGGTGATGCGCGAGCCCGGCCCGCTTGCTTGCTCTTTGGCCGCAGCTGGGATTCCAAGCGTTCTCAAATAGCGGACCTGGTCTTTGAGCTGCCGGTCAGGGTCGCGCCCAAGCTTGATTGCCCAGAGCAACTGACCGTGCGTCAAATGAAGGTCGGGCAGACGCGCAGGCATGCGTATTCCATTCAAGTGATAATTACACTTATCTGTCGAAAGGGCCGCCGGGTCAATCGCCAAACGTCGCTCGTTGAAAGGTCCGCACGGCGGAAGACGAACGTCGAGGCCCGCTTTCATTCACTTCGTCGAACGCTTCCCTGCTTCGCTTTGCGGGAACTCCGAGCACAGAACCGCAGAAAATAGCGCATTTCGCTTAACATCGAGGTCATCCGCGCACTCAAATTTGCGATAATCCCTACGGAAGTCCCCGTTGGCAGGGAATTTGGCGCTAGAGAGAGGTTATGGCGTGACTGCGTCCCGCACCATTTTCAAGCGAAGCCAGAGCAGGCACGCACAATGTTGGGGGTCATAGCTCGACTTCTACCCACATCGGTCCGTGGTCGCTGGTCTTGTCCCAGCCGCGCGGGGTACGGTCGACCCCCGCCGCCTTCAGTTTCTTCGCCAGCGGCGGGCTGAGGAGCGCATGGTCGATGCGAATACCGGCGTCGCGCTCGAACGATTGCCGCCAGTAATGCCAGAAAGTGTAGATGCGTTCGTCGGGATGGAGATCGCGCAAGGCATCGGTCCAGCCCTGCGCGACCAGCTCGCGATATTTGTCCTTCGCGGCCGGCGCGAAAAGGGCGTCAGTCTTCCACCGTTCGGGCTTGTAGACGTCCTGGTCGGTCGGAATCACATTGTAATCGCCGATCAGGATCGCCGGCAGGCCGCTGTCGAGAAGCTCCTGCGCATAGGCCTTAAGCGCGTCCAGCCAGGCGAGCTTGTAGTCGAACTTCGGCCCCGGCCAGGGATTGCCGTTGGGCGCGTACATGTTGCCGACGATGATTCCGCAGATCGCCGCCTCGATGTAGCGGCTCTGCTCCAGGTTGGGATCATTGGGGAGCGAGCGGCGAGTCTCCACGGGCTCGCCAACGCGACTCAGCAAAGCTACACCGTTCCAGCTTCGCGGCGGCTGGCCGTGCCAGATCGCTGAATAGCCGAGCGCCTCTATTGCATCGATCGGGAATGCCTCGTCGGTGCACTTCAGTTCCTGCAAGCCAACGATGTCGGGTTGGAACTCGTCCAGCCAGCGGGTCAGCACCTGCAGGCGGCTGTTGATCCCGTTGATGTTGTAGCTCGCGATCCGGAGCTTCTTCTTTTTCGCCATCGATCCTCAGGAACAAATCGGACGCGAAAGGGTTCTCGCGCCGTTGCTTCGGACCCAGTGATGCCTTGTCTCCGGGGTCGATACGGGCACCAGTTCCCGAATCGGTTGCGTCGACGACTCGGAATCAGTGGAATCGAAGCAGGGGAGCCCCGGCAAGTGCATGCTTGCTGGGGCTCCTTTTTTGCACGGGATCGCGAGTCGTTCCGAGTCGCACAGGAGTCCAACAGACTTATCCACCGATCGATGCACCGATTTCTGTGACCACGGCTGATTCAGGACTGGAACAACCATAAGCCTCGTGTATTGTTGCTTTGTGCTTCCGAACTCGAAAGAGGGAAGAAGCATGGAACCCCGGCAGCTTCGGTTGCCGGGGTTTACTCGTTTATGGGCCCCGAGTTGTTGCATTAGAGTGCCACCGGGTCCGCCTCAGCCAGCTTCAGACGCTTCGACCGGTCGGGCAGCGGATATTTGTTCCCGTTCGCGCAGTTGAACAGCAGGACGCGCTCGTCCTTCCGCACCAGCCCATCCTTCAAGGCCTTCCGCCAAGCCGCCAGCACAGCGCCTCCTTCCGGGCACAACAGGAATCCATCCTCATGCGCGGCATCCGCGACCGCCTGCACGATCGCTTCTTCCGAGACGGCGACGCCCGCACCGCCGCTTTCCCGCACCGCGCGAAGGATCAGGAAGTCGCCAACCGCCTTGGGCACGCGGATACCGGTCGCGACGGTCGCCGGATTTTCCCACCGCTCGGCGAACTCTTCGCCCTTCTCGAACGCACGCACCATCGGCGCGCAGCCTTCGGCCTGGACCGCGTACATGCGTGGGCGTTTCGGGCCGATGAGGCCGACCGCCTCCAGCTCGTCGAACCCCTTCCACATGCCGATCAGACCGGTGCCCCCACCGGTCGGATAGAAGATCGCGTCGGGCAATTCCCAGCCGAGCTGCTCGGCCAGCTCGAACCCCATCACCTTCTTGCCCTCAAGCCGGTAGGGCTCCTTGAGCGTCGAGCAGTCGAACCACAGGCCCTGCGCGGCACCCTTTCCGACAAGCGCACCACATTCGTCGATCTGGCCATCGGCGACATAGACTCGCGCTCCGTAAGCCGCGGTCTCGGTGACGTTGATTTCGGGCGTTTCGGCCGGGCAGATAACGACCGTCTCGATTCTCGCCCGCGCGCCATAGGCAGCAAGCGCTGCGCCGGCATTGCCGTTGGTCGGCATCGCAATCTTCTCGATCCCGAACTGTTTCGCCATCGTGACTGCCATCGCCAACCCACGCGCCTTGAAGGAACCGGTCGGAAGCCGCCCCTCATCCTTCACAAGCAGGTTCGCGGCGCCCTCACGCGCGGCAGTGTTTGGCAAAGGCACGATGGGCGTCTCGGCCTCACCAAGGCTCACCGGGTCGCCGACGTGGGGCAGCAGCTCGCGCCACTTCCACATCCCGCTCTCTCGCGCAGCCAAACTTTCGCGGGTCAGCGTCTTCTTCGCCGCCTCGAGGTCGTAGCGGACCAGCAGCGGTTTCCCCGCCTCGCTGAGATTGTGGATCTTGCCGGCTTCGTAGCGCTCGCCCGTCAGCGAACATTCGAGGTGGGTGACGTTCAACTCTAGCAATCCTTGTGATCGGCGGAATGTTCGCGTTCGACTTGCAGGGTGCAATGCTCGATCTTGAAGCTTTGCAGCACCGCGCGCGCCCGGCTCAGCAGCTGGTCTGGATAGTCCGCCTGCAGCGTGACGATATGGGCCGTAACCGCCGTTTCCGTGGTGCTGAGCGGCCAGATGTGAAGGTCGTGCACCGCCTCCACCCCATCGAGCGCCGCGAGCGCCGCTTCTACCTGGTCGGCGTCGATCCCCGCGGGGACGCCGGCGAGCGACATCCAGACCGATTCCTTCAACAGGCCGATACTGCCCCACAGGATTACGACGGCGACGGCGAGGCTCATCACCGGGTCGACCCAGCGCTGTCCGGTCCAGGCGATCATCAGGCCAGCGAACACGACGGCGAGCGAGACGGCGGCGTCGGCCGCCATGTGGAGGTAGGCGCCGCGGATATTGATGTCATGCTCTCGCCCCCTGGCGAACAGCAAAGCGGTCGCGCCGTTCACGAGGATGCCGACGGCCGCGACGATCATCACGGTATCGCCCTGCGTGGCTGATGGATGAAATAGTCGCCTGATAGCCTCTGCACCGATCGCGCCGACGGCGATGAGGAGGAACAAGGAATTGGCCAGCGCGGCAAGGATGGGCGCTTTCTTCAGGCCGTAAGTGAATTGGGGCGAAGGCGCGCGCCGCGCCATCACGGCGCCGGCCCACGCCACCACCAGGCCGAGCACGTCCGACAAATTGTGACCCGCGTCGGCCAGAAGCGACATTGAGTTGGCGATGAAGCCGTAGACCGTCTCGATCAGGACGAAGCCCAGGTTGAGGGCGATGCCGATGGCAAAGGCGCGGCCGAAATCAGGGGCCCCATGGGCATGCCCATGCGAATGCGAATGGCCGTGATGGTGATCGTGAGAATGGCCGATGCCCATGGCTGAGCCCTAGCTTACGCATCTGCCGAAACTCAAATGCGCTTGGTCGAAGACAGCAGCCATTTCACAGATCGTTCACCTTGCGACAATGTATCATCGTCTTTAGGCGTCGCTCGCAATCCCTCCCATTCGACGAGTCTCATACGTAGTGAAGTTCATATCCTACGCAGCGCTTGCTGCGGCACTCCCGGCCTTTCCCGCTTTCGCCCAGCAGGGGACAACCCCCGATTCACCCACCGTGGTCGAATCGAGCGGCAGTGCGGGCGCAGACGCGCCGCCGACCCCTGGCGATGCCGCGGCGGCGCATCCCGATGAAGACCAGGCGATCGTCATCACCGGCACCAGGCGCCAGGCCGGGGACGTGCTCGGCAATGTCTCGGTCGTCGACACGGAAGAGCTAACGCACGACCTGAAGCCGAGCCTTGGCGACACGCTTGCCGACATGCCCGGCGTCAGCTCGACCAGTTTCGGCCCGAGCGCGTCGCGGCCGATCCTCCGCGGCGAGCAGGGCGAGCGGGCCCCGGTCCTCATCGACGGGATCAGCAGCCTCGACCTGTCGGCGACGGATCCCGATCATGCCGTGGCCATCAATCCATTGACGGCAGAGCGCATTGAAATTCTGCATGGTCCGGGAGCGCTCTTGTACAGCTCATCGGTGATTGGCGGCGTCGTCAACGTCACCGATACCCGCATCCCGCGCCATCATCCGGACGACGTGGATGTCGACGCCGTGCTCAATTACGGCTCGGCCGCCAACGAGCGCTCCGGGAACGTCCAGGTCGATGTGCCGCTGGGCAAGCATTTCGTGGCTCACGTCGACGGCGCCTATTCGAAATATGACGACCTGCACGTTGGCGGATATCTCTTGTCCGATCCGCTTCGCCAGCAAGCCCTGGCAAGCCCGGATCCGAGCATCCGGGCGCTGGCCGACCTGAAGGATAAGCTGCCTAACACTGCCGGCCGGTCCGACGATGTCGCCGGCGGCCTCGCCTATGTCGACGGAGACCTCGATGTGGGCATCTCGTACAGTCACCACGACACGAAATACGGTGTCCCGATCCGCTTCTCGCTCGATCCCGCGATCGAGGCGGAGGAACCGACCATCGACGCGCACCAGGACCGTGGTGACGTGCGGGCAAACGTGCCGATCGGCGGATTCTTCAAGATATTCGAGTTCCGCGGCGGCCTTTCGAAATACCATCACAGCGAAGCCGAGCCCGACGGCACGATAGGCTCGCGCTTCTATTCGGATGGCGGCGAGATGCGTGCCGACCTTGTTCAGAATGAGCGCGGCGGCTGGGGCGGAACGACCGGCGTCCAATATCTGAGCCAGGACGCGAGGATCCGTGGCAATGAGAAATATCTTCCGGACAGCCTCAAGCAGAACCTCGGCCTCTTCACGCTCCAGAGCATCGCGATGCGCAAGGTCCGTTTCGAAGCCGGCGC
>JAFBAM010000288.1 GCA_019247755.1 Sphingomonas sp. | reverse complement strand
AGCGCGGTCACCCCAAGCAATGCTGGGATGCGAAGCTGCTTGAAGACGGCGCGTCGTTCGCGGCGCCAGCTCAGCAAAGGACCGATCCCGACGAGAATGGCGAGGACGAGTGCTAACGGCCCTGCGACCGCATTGAAATAAGGAGCGACGACCGAGAGCTTCTCACCGCTGACGGCCTCAACGAACAAAGGATAGAGCGTGCCCAGGAAGACGATGCCGAGGATGACGCTGAGGATCAGGTTGTTGATCACCAGTCCGCTCTCTCGGCTGACGAGTTCGAAAGGCGCGCCTTCTTTCAGGCTCGCGCCGCGCACGGCGAAAAGCGTGAACGCGGCACCGACGTAGATCGCAAGCAAGGCCAGAAGGAAGGTCCCCCGCTCCGGATCGATGGCGAAAGCGTGCACCGACGTGAGGATACCCGAGCGCACCAGGAACGTGCCCACCATCGACATCGAGAAAGCGATGACGGCGAGCATCATCGTCCAGGCCTTCAACGCCCCGCGGGCGGCGAGCACGTTGATCGAATGAAGCAGCGCTGTCGCAGCGAGCCATGGCATCAAGGAGGCGTTCTCGACAGGGTCCCAGAACCAGTACCCGCCCCAACCTAGCTCGTAATAGGCCCAGTAGCTGCCTGCAGTGATGCCAAGCGTCAGCAGGATCCACGCGCCGAGAACCCATGGGCGCATCGCGCGGGCAAGACGGCTGTCGACCTCGCCGGTCAGAAGCGCGCCGACTGCGAGACTGAAGGCCACCGAAAGTCCGACATAGCCGAGGTAAAGCGTCGGCGGATGGAAGGCCAAGCCCGGGTCTTGCAGCAGCGGGTTGAGCCCCTGCCCGTCCGGCGGCGCCGGAAACAGCCGCGCGAAGGGGTTCGAGGCGATGAGCAGGAAGGCATAGAAGCCAAGCGCAAGCAGCGCCTGGCTGCCGAGCCCCGCGATCAAGGTGCGTTCGCTGGTCCGCCTTGAGAAGAGTGCGAGAAAAGCGCCGGCGACCGACAGGATCGTGACCCACATCAGCATCGAGCCTTCGTGGTTCCCCCATGCGCCCGCGACCTTGTAGATGAACGGCTTGGCGCTGTGGCTGTTCTCAAAGACCAGCTTCACCGACATGTCGCTGCGCGCGAAGGCGAGCAGCAGCATCGCGAATGCGATGAGCGTCAGAACGCCCTGTACGACCGCCACGGCGCGCATCGAACGCGCCACCTCGACATTGCTTCGGAGCGCGAGGATCGTCAGGAAGAATTGATAGGCGGCTAGTCCCGCTGCGAGCCACAGTGCCGCGAGACCTGCCTCAGCGATCATTTTTCGAGCGTCTTCCCTGCCTTGTGCTCCGCGGCAAGGTTACCGAGCTGGGGCGGCATATAGCGCTCGTCATGCTTGGCGAGGATCGTGTCGGCGACGAAGGTGCCGCGCTGCATTCGTCCTTCGGCCACCGCACCGCTTCCCTCGCGGAACAGGTCGGGCACGATGCCCCGATAGACGACGGGAGTCTGCGCCTTTCCATCGGTGACGACAAAGCGGATCGTGACGCCGTCCGGATCGTGGCGGACGGAGCCTTTCTCCACCATGCCGCCGAGACGCGCGGCCTGGCCGTCGGTTGCCTTGCCGGCGACGATGTCCGCAGGGGTGAAAAAGAAAGACGCCTGGTTCCGCAGTCCCCACATCGCCAGAAGGACGGCGACGAGCACGGCCACGAGCGCGGCGCTCACCAGCACCAACCGCTGGTTCTTCGGTTTCATTTTGATTTGAGAGCGTCGGCGGCCGCCTCGGCGCGGCGCATCGACGCAAACGACCGGCACAACAGGGCCGCGGTCAGAACGATCGCCACCGAATAGGCGCCAATCACGAATGGCCAGGGATTCACTTGGCCATCCTGCGCATCCGTGCCTCAACTTTGGCTTCGGCAAGTTCGGCGCGCATCCGCATTAGCGTTGCCGCACCGAACAGGCAGGTGAAGCCGATCATCGTCAGCGGCAGCGGCCACAGGATCCTATTGTCGATAGTCGAGCCAGTGAGGCCGATGCTCTCGCCCTGATGCAGAGTCCGCCACCACAGGACCGAATAATGGATGATGGGCAGGTTGATGGCACCGACCAGTCCGTAGATTGCGGCGATCCGTCCTTCCCCGCCCCGCTCGCGCTCTGCGGACGCCAGCGCGATGTATCCTAGGTATAAGAAGAATAGGACAAGCATCGACGTCAGGCGTCCGTCCCATTCCCACCAGGTTCCCCACGTCGGGCGGCCCCAAATCGATCCGGTGATGAGGCAGATTGCGGCAAAGGTTGCGCCGGCAGGAGCGAATGCTCGCCCGGCAATAGCCGCGAGTGGGTGCCGCCAGACGAGTTGGCTGATCGATGCGCCAGCGATACCGATCCATCCGGCCATGCCGAGCCACGCCGACGGCACGTGAATATAGAGGATGCGGACCGTCTCACCCTGAAGGTAGTCAGGCGGCGTAAGCGTGAGCCCAGCAATGATTCCCACGATGGCCAGCGCAAGCCCGACGAGCAGCAGCCAGCTTGTCGCCGGCCTGGCGATGCGCAGGAAACGTGCAGGATTGGCGAGCGCGTGCATTGCGCCTGGGCTTATGCCCTTCCGATGAGGCGTTGCGCCATAGCGTCGGCGACCGCAGCCGGATTGTGGCCCGTTTCCGAACCTTCCTTCCAGATCTGCTCCAAGCGCACCGGAATGCCCTCGATCCGGCGACGGACCAGGGTCGCATCGCCGTCGCCGAGATATTCGGTGCAGACGTTGATGATACCGCCGGCGTTGATCACGTAATCGGGGGCGTAAAGGATTCCGCGCGCATGCAGCCGCTCGCCGTCCTCCGGCGTCGCGAGTTGGTTGTTCGCGCCGCCGGCGACGATCGGAGTCTTCAGCGCCGCAATCGACTGCTCGGTCAGGATCGCGCCGAGTGCGTTTGGACTAACAACGTCGGCTTCAAGGCCGAGGATCTCGTCGGTCGAGACGACCTTTCCGCCGGTTGCATCGGCGAGTTTCTGCGCCTTCGCCTGGTCGACGTCGGCGATGCTGAGCTTCGCGCCTTCCGCGCAGGCATGCAATGCGACGCCCGTCGCGACGCTGCCGGCGCCCTGCATGGCGATGTGCAGGCCGCTAAGATTGTCCTTGCCGAGCGCCCATTTCACCGCAGCCTTGATGCCGAGGAAGACGCCGAGCGACGTGTGCGGGCCGGGATCGCCGCCGACGTCACCGGCGCTGTTCGGCAGACCGGCAACATATTTCGTCGAACGCGCGACTTCGATCATGTCGGCGACATTGATGCCGACGTCCTCGGCCGTCACGTAACGCCCACAAATGCCGTCAACGAACTTGCCGAAAGCCTGCAGCATTTCCGGCGACTTGTTGCGGCTTTCATCGGCGAGGATGACGGACTTGCCGCCGCCCAAAGGCAGGCCGGCCATCGCGTTCTTGTAGCTCATCCCGCGCGACAGCCTGAGCGCGTCGGTCAGCGCTTCGGTATCGTCCGCGTAATGCCAGAACCGGCACCCGCCGGCAGCCGGGCCGAGGTGGGTCGAATGGAGTGCGATGATGGCTTTGAGGCCGGTCTTTTCGTCGCTGACGAAATGCACTTCCTCATGTGCGTCGAAATCGGGCAGGCCCCAGGGCGTCGTCATGATCGTCAAACTGTCCGGTGCTAAGTGACTGAGAAATGGGGCGATCGAGGGGACTTGAACCCCCGACCCCTGGTACCACAAACCAGTGCTCTAACCAGCTGAGCTACGATCGCCACGGTGTTTCAAAGGAGCGGTTCCTTTGGCCGCGCGGGCCACTTAAGGGGCGAACCTGACTAACGCAAGGACAGGCAGGGCCATGAACCCGACGATCGAAAAGTTCGGCTATCCGGCGACGCTGGTTCGTGAGTTCGAGCACTGGATGGTGCTGGCTCGACCGGCGCAGGTGACGCTAGGCAGCCTGGTCCTCGCAGCGAAGAGCGGCGTAACGGCCTATTCGGCGCTGCCGCGCGAAGCGTTTGTCGAGCAGGCGGACGCTGTCGCTGCAATAGAGACCGCGCTCGCTGCTTTCGTCGCTTACGAACGCATCAATTATCTGATGCTGATGATGGTCGACCCCAACGTCCATTTTCACGTGATCCCGCGCTATTCCGAGGAGCGCAGTTGGGGCGGTGTCCAGTTCCCCGATGCCGGTTGGCCGGGCCCGCCGCGCCTCGATGCGGCGGCCAAACTCGACCCAGAGCAGCTTCGTCGATTGACTGCAGAGATTGCATCGAACTTTCGATAACTGACGGTGTTGTACAGCGATACGGTAATGCTTGCGTGAGACGTTACGCGAGCGCATCGTCTCAAGGGGGAGAGACCGCATGACGAGTCGGCGCACCAAGTCGCCCACCGAAAGTGTGTCTCTGCGAGAGACATTGATCTCGGCGGGCCTCGAACCAAATCTTGCCGACCAGCTCGACAAGATGCCGCATCGTGTCGTCCAGGTTGAGCCGCGGCGCCCGTTCCGCGAGCCTGGCTCACCGCGCGATGAAGTCATGTTCGTCCGCTCCGGCATCCTTTCCAAATTCAAGACGGACGCTTCCGGCCGGCGCCAAATCGTTGCGTTGCGCTTTCCTGGCGAAGGCATCCTGCCCCGCAACGGCCCGGCGGATTATGGCATCCAGGCGATCGTCCGTTCCGAAGTGATGGTCGGCAAGGCCAAGGATTTCGACCCGATCGTCGAAGCCAATCCGCCGATGCAGCGCTTCTTCTGGCGGCTCGTCCAGCGCAACGAAGCGATCGGCTACGAATGGCTGGTCAATTGCGGGCGGCGCGATTCCACCGCCCGTGTTGCGCACTTGTTGTGCGAGACCGCGGCCCGGCTGCGCGTCGACGAAGGCGAGCGGATGCAAAACCCGTTCACGCAACAGCAGATCGCCGACATCACGGGTCAGACCTCGGTTAACGTCAACCGAGTGCTTGCCGACATGGAACGGCAGGGATTGATCAAGCGGAAGGGTCGTGAGATCGAGTTTACCGACTGGCCCGAGATGCGCCGCGTGGCCAGCTTCCAGCCCGCCTATTTGACGATCTAATCAAGCGACATCGCTAGCAAGCGATGGTGGGCGCGACAGGGATTGAACCTGTGACCCCACCCGTGTGAAGGGTGTGCTCTACCGCTGAGCTACGCGCCCGCCGATTGCGGAAAGCGGCGCATATAGTGCACCGGCAAAACCTGTCTAGTTACTGGACCGCGTCCTTGAGGACCTTGCCCGGCCGGAACTTGGGCTGCGAGCTGGCCTTGATCTGCATCGGCTCGCCAGTCCGCGGATTGCGCCCCGTCGATGCCTTCCGCCGGGTCACGGAAAAATTGCCGAACCCGACGAGACGCACTTCGTCCCCGCGCTTCAGAGTCGATGTGATGATTTCGAGCATGGTCTCGACGGCGCGCATTGCATCGTTGCGACTCAGCCCCGAGCGGTCGGCGACATGGCCGATCAGTTCCTGCTTGTTCATTCCCCAAGCTCTCCCTCACCGGCGGCCAAGACTCGCACGCCCGGAACAGCAGCCCTTAAGGCAAGACTCCTCGTCCCTGTCCAGTGCTTCAAGCCATGATCTTTTCGTTTCGTCGCGAGACACTGTGGCTGGCAGAATCCCGCGCCTATATGTCGGTGGACTCGGCTTATTCCTGCGAGGATCCGCGATGACCAACGACGCACCCGAACAACAATCCGGCGCTTCCGGCGATTTCGTCAGCCGCATCGAGACGGAGCTGCTCCGTACCCGCAAGGTGCTGATCTTCGGCGACATTCACGACCGGCTAGCGCGCGATGTCTGCTCTCGCCTGCTGCTCCTCGCGGATCGCGACGCCGATGCCCCGATCGATATCTATATCAATTCGCCGGGAGGACACGTCGAGTCCGGCGACACGATCCACGACATGGTGCGCTTCATCCGCAACGACGTGCAGATCAACATGATCGGCACAGGTTGGGTCGCAAGCGCAGGCGCGCACATCTTCCTGGCCGGCGCGAAAGACCGGCGCTTCTGCCTGCCCAACACCCGGTTCCTGCTCCACCAACCGGCCGGCGGAACGCGCGGCATGGCTTCGGATATCGAGATCGAGGCGCGCGAGATCCTCCGCATGCGTGAGCGGCTCGTCAAAATCATTTCCGAAGAGACCGGCCAGCCAGTCGAACGGATCAACAAGGACATCAATCGCAACCATTGGATGACCGCCCAGGAGGCGATCGATTACGGCATGGTGGCGAGCGTCATCCGCGATCCGCGCGACATTCCGCGCAAATAGGCCCTAGTGGCGGACGGCAGGTTCGCTTCCACCGGGCGCAGGATGCACGGGCGGTTCCGCGGCATGCTCGTCCTCCTCGGCCCATTCGATGGGCTGAAGGGGCTCGACCAGGGCGCGTGATAGAACCTCGTCGACATGGTCGACGGGAACGATCTCCAGGCCTTCCTTCACCGTCGCGGGAAGCTCGACCAAATCCTTCTCATTCTCTGCCGGAATGAGAACGGTCGTGATGCCCCCGCGGAGCGCCGCGAGCAGCTTTTCCTTGAGGCCGCCGATCGGCAGCACACGACCGCGTAGCGTTACTTCGCCGGTCATCGCCACGTCGCGCCGGACGGCGATCCCGGTCAGCGTCGAGATCATCGCCGTAACCATGCCGATACCTGCGGATGGGCCGTCCTTCGGGACCGCGCCTTCCGGCAAGTGGACGTGGATGTCCTTGCGCGCGAAGATCGACGGCTTGACGCCATAGGCCGGGGCGCGAGCCTTCACGAAGCTCATCGCCGCCTGGATCGACTCCTGCATCACTTCGCCGAGCTTGCCGGTGGTCTTGATCTGGCCCTTGCCGGGCACGGTGACCGCCTCGATCGTCAGCAGCTCGCCGCCGACTTCCGTCCAGGCGAGCCCGGTGACCGCGCCGATCTGGTCCTCTTCCTCCCCCATGCCGTAGCGAAACTTCCGGACGCCCAGGAAATCGCCGAGATTGTCGGGCGTCAGCTCGACCTTCTCGGCCTTGTGCTCGAGGATCTGGCGCAACGACTTGCGGGCGACCTTGGCCAGTTCGCGCTCCAGCGTACGAACGCCAGCCTCACGCGTATAGTGGCGGATCATCGCCCGTAGCGCTTCGTCGGTATAGGTCAGTTCGTCGGCCTTCAGGCCGTGCGCTTCGATCTGCTTCGGGATCAGGTGGCGCTTGGCGATCTCGACCTTCTCGTCCTCGGTGTAGCCTTCGAGCCGGATGATCTCCATGCGGTCGAGCAGAGGCTGCGGCATGTCGAGAGAGTTCGCGGTCGTGACGAACATCACATCCGACAGGTCGTAATCGAGCTCCAGATAATGGTCTTGGAACTTGCTATTCTGCTCGGGATCGAGAACCTCCAGCAGGGCTGACGAGGGGTCGCCGCGGAAGTCTTGGCCGAGCTTGTCGATCTCATCGAGCAGGAACAGCGGGTTCGACGTGCCGGCCTTCTTGATGTTCGAGATGATCTTGCCGGGCAGCGAGCCGATGTAGGTCCGACGGTGACCGCGGATCTCGGCCTCGTCACGGACTCCGCCCAGTGACTGGCGAACGAACTCACGGCCCGTCGCCCGCGCAATCGAGCGGCCGAGCGAGGTTTTGCCGACGCCCGGCGGGCCAACGAGGCACAGGATCGGACCCTTGAGCTTGTTGGTGCGAGCCTGGACCGCGAGATATTCGACGATCCGATCCTTGACCTTTTCGAGCCCATAATGGTCCTCGTCGAGGACGCGCTGCGCCTCGGCGATGTCCTTCTTGAGCTTCGACTTCTTGCCCCACGGCAGGCCAAGCAGCACATCGAGATAGTTGCGGGCGACGGTAGCTTCGGCCGACATCGGCGCCATCGCACGGAGCTTCTTCAGCTCGGCATTGGCGCGAGTGCGCGCCTCCTTCGACAGCCGCGTCTTGCGGATTTTTTCGGCGAGCTCCTGGAGCTCGTCGCCGCCTTCCTCACCTTCGTTGCCGAGCTCGCGCTGGATCGCCTTGAGCTGCTCATTCAGATAATATTCGCGCTGCGTCTTCTCCATCTGGCGCTTCACGCGGCTGCGGATCTTCTTCTCGACCTGGAGCACACCAAGCTCGCCTTCCATGAAGGCGAAGACCATCTCGAGCCGGCGAGACGGGTTGAGCTCGCCAAGCAGCGCCTGCTTGTCGGCGACCTTGATCGACAGGTTGGACGCGACGGCGTCGGCCATCGCCGACGGATCCTCGATCTCGCTCAGCTGGATGCCGGTCTCGGGCGGCAGGCGCTTGTTGAGCTTGGCGTAATTTTCGAACTGGTCGATGACCGATCGCATCAGCGCCTGCGCTTCAGGCGGAGCGATGCCCTCTTCTTCCACCTCCTCGATCTCGGCGACGGTGTAGCCGTCCCGCGGGAGCAGGTTGACGAGACGCGCGCGCTTCACGCCCTCGACCAGCACACGAACGGTACCGTCCGGCAGCTTCAGCAGCTGCATGGCAGTGGCGATAACGCCGAGATCATAAAGCGCATCGCGGTCGGGGTCGTCCTCGCCCGGATCGAGCTGCGCAACGAGGAACAGTTCCTTGTCGGCCGCCATTGCCGCCTCGAGCGCGGCCACCGACTTCTCGCGCCCCACGAAAAGGGGAACGATCCGGTGCGGGAAAACAACGATGTCGCGAAGCGGCAGGATGGGGAGAAATCGAGTCATGCGCTAGTATATGGGCTGCACCTAGTTACCACGCAACAAACGCCGGAACATTCGCGCTGCTCCGCTCGCTCTAGTCGTTGGATGGAGCGAATGGAGGCAGACTTGGCTGACCGCGAAAAGATCAGCACTGGCCCGAACGAAGAGCCGATCAACGAGACGATCGCCGGCACCGGGCCAGGCATTCCCGACGACGCGCTCGCTCCGGGCGAGGAGCTTCCGGAGCAGCCGAGCGATGAAGAGGTCAAACGTATCGCCGAGAAGCTCGGTTCTCCGACAGCTGAACGTGACACGCTTCCGTTGGAAGGTGAGTAATTCGAGTCGAGCTGAACGGCAGATTCTGTAATCGTTCAGTTTGCTTGCTTATTAATGCTCCTGTGAAACAACGACATTTCCTCCTTGCGCTGAGCGCGCTGACGATCCCGGCCACGGCGCTTGCTCAATGGGGTGCGCCCGTTCCAGGCGCTATGCCCCCGCCGCCGCCTCAGGCCGGGCAGATGCCCCCGCCGGCTGTTGCCGAGCCATGGATGGCCCGCCCGGCGCCGCAGGGGCAGCCGTGGCAGTCCCCCGCCGCCGAGCAGGGCAAGTCGCCGGCGCTCGAGCCGATCGACCTGCCCCCGGCGATCGAGCAGGGCGTCGACATGATCTACATCGATGAGGAGCTGGTTCCGAAGGCAGTCCACGACAACGGGACGATGAGCTTCGCCGCGTGGAGTGGCGCGCCGGTCGACATCTTCAGTTCGGTCAACCCGATCTATACTGAGCTTCGCCGTGGGCTTGTGAAGTACCAGCAGCGCTGGGGCGGCTTGCCGCAGCTTCCCGTGCCGAATGGCCCAACATTGAAGCTGGGCATGACCGGGGATCGCGTCGCCGCGCTGCGCACGCGCTTGGGACTTTCAGACGGCCAGAAATTTGACGCTCCGCTCGCAGCGGCCGTGAAGGAATTTCAGTCGGTCCACGGCTTCAAGCCGGATGGCATCGCCGGCGCGAGCACCATCGAGGCCCTCAACCGCGGCGCCGAATATTATGAGCAGCTGATCATGATCAACATGGAGCGGGCCAAGCGGCTTCCGGCTCCAGAAGAACAGCGAAAATATGCCATCGTCGATGCCGGCGATGCGCGCCTTTCGCTATGGGAGAACGGCCGCAAGGTCGACGAGATGAAAGTGATCGTCGGCAAGGCCGAGACGGCGACGCCGATGATGGCGGCCTACATCAAATATGCGAGCGTGAACCCTTACTGGAACGTTCCGCCCGAGCTGGTGCGGAGCCTGGTCGCGCCGCGCGTCGTGGCCCAGGGGGTCAGCTACCTCACCGACCGCGAATATCAGGTGCTGACCGATTACAGCGACAATGCCCAGACAATCGACCCGCACGAGGTGGACTGGCAGGCGGTTGTCGACGGGCGACAGGAAGTCCGGCTCCGTCGCCTCCCCAGCCCCGCGAACTCGATGGGTATGATGAAGTTCATGCTGCCAAACTATTTCGGCATCTACCTCCACGACTCCCCCGAGAAGGATCACTTCACCAAGAACGAGCTGTGGATCAGCAACGGCTGCGTCCGCGTCGAGGACTACAAGCGCCTCGCGGCTTGGCTGTTCGATGGCGCTGTCCCTAAAGGCAAGGATCCCAAGGTCGAGCAGGAAGTCGACCTGCCGCAGCCGGTCCCGGTGTACATGACCTATTTGACCGCGCAGCCGACCGCGAGCGGGATCCAGTTCATGGCGGACCACTACGGCCGCGATGACCACCTGATGGAGCGTTACGGCACGCAGCTGATGGCAGCGGTGCGCGGTCTGCGCTAGCTCGCTGTATTGACGACTTAATACACTAGGCCGTATTTGGGTTGCATGCTGTTGCGACCCCTACCCGTCAGCTATTTGCAGCTGGGGACCTTTAGCGTCTGCGGCTTGGTCTTCTTCGTCTTCCTGTTGCGCGCCATTTCGCAGCGGACACCGGAAGCGGGCGGGAAACGCGACCGGCGTTCGCAGCTGGGAATCGCGATCCAAAGCATCGGAATTGCCCTAGCCGGCTTCGGCTTGGTCAAGGCCACGTTGCCGCCGTTTAGCGCGCCCAGCCTCGCTGGAACGGCGGGCGTCCTCATCCTGATGGGCGGCGCGATTGGCCTATTCGCGGCGAGCTCGCGCGAACTGGGCCGGAACTGGAGCCTCGTTGCCCGAATGAGGAGCGACCACGAGCTTATCCGCACTGGCCCTTATGCCAGGGTTCGGCACCCGATCTACCTTGGGATGCTGCTGTTCCTGCTGGCGCTCGCGGTAGCGCTTGGCCACTGGGTACAGGTTCTGGTCGCCCTGCCCGTCTTCTTCATCGGCACAGCCATCCGCACTCACCTAGAGGACGGCCTGCTGGAGCAGAGCTTCGGGGATTCGTTCCGCGATTACCGGCGATCGACGCCGGCACTACTCCCGCGGATATTCTAGGCTTTTAAGCGGCGTCGTCCGCCTTGTCCTTGGCGGCATAGACGCGGACGGGCTCCTTGCGGCCCTCGACCACATCCTTGTCGATGTGGACCTCATCCACCCCGTCCATCGACGGCAGATCGAACATCGTATCGAGGAGGATACCTTCGAGGATCGACCGCAGGCCGCGAGCGCCCGTCTTCCGCTCGATCGCCTTCACAGCAATCGAATGAAGCGCGTCGTCGGTGAATTCGAGCTGGACGTCCTCCATGTCGAACAGCTTGGCGTACTGTTTGACCAAAGCGTTCTTCGGCTCGACCAGGATCTTGACCAGCGCAGTCTCGTCGAGATCGAGCAGCGTCGCGATAACCGGCAGGCGGCCAACGAATTCGGGGATGAGCCCGAACTTCAGCAGGTCCTCAGGCTCACAATGCTGCAGGACTTCGCCGGTTTTCCGCTCGTCCGGCGCGGCGACATGAGCCCCGAAGCCCATCGACTTGCCCTGCATGCGGTCGGAGATGATCTTCTCGAGACCCGCGAAGGCGCCGCCGCAGATGAACAGGATGTTGGTCGTGTCGACCTGCAGGAATTCCTGCTGCGGGTGCTTGCGGCCGCCCTGCGGCGGGACCGAAGCGGTGGTTCCTTCCATCAATTTCAGCAGAGCTTGCTGAACGCCCTCTCCCGACACGTCGCGCGTGATCGACGGGTTGTCCGACTTGCGGCTGATCTTGTCGATTTCATCGATGTAGACGATGCCGCGCTGGGCCTTCTCGACATTATAGTCGGAGGCCTGAAGCAGCTTGAGAATGATGTTCTCGACGTCCTCGCCGACGTAACCGGCCTCGGTCAACGTCGTCGCATCGGCCATGGTGAAGGGCACGTCGAGGATACGCGCCAGCGTCTGGGCGAGAAGCGTCTTGCCGCAACCCGTCGGGCCGATCAGCAGGATGTTCGACTTTGCGAGCTCGACGTCGTTGCCCGCCTTCGAGCCGTGCGCGAGGCGCTTGTAATGGTTGTGGACGGCAACGGAGAGGACTCGCTTGGCGCGATCCTGGCCGATCACATAATCATCGAGGACCTTGCAGATCTCCGACGGGGTCGGAACGCCATCGCGCGTCTTTACGAGCGCTGACTTGGATTCCTCGCGGATGATGTCGTTGCAGAGTTCGACGCATTCATCGCAGATGAACACGGTCGGCCCGGCGATCAGCTTCCTGACCTCGTGCTGCGACTTGCCGCAGAACGAGCAGTAAAGGGTGCTCTTGCTGTCGCCGCCTGAAAGCTTGGTCATTCCCGTCCTTATATCTCGGCCGCGAACGACCGCCTCTCGAGGGCCATGCTAGCCCGCTTTATGCCACAATCAACTCTGCGGGTGGGTTAACGTATCCGCCGCCAGGATTGGTCCTTTGTAATCAAGAATATGGATGTGGGTCAGCATCCTAGCAAGTGCGATTAAGTCACACGGTAACCTTACCGTGTTCCAGAATAGGCCGAACTAGGGCGCGACGGCGCGGAGCGCCTCGCGCATCGCCTCGTGAAAATCGGACCGCGCGTAAATGTCGTTATGGCCCGCGCGGGGGATCGTCCGGTCGAACACCAATTTGGCGACATTCTTGCGCAGCGCGTCCGTCCTTTCGGGCGCCACGATCTCGTCCTTCTGGCCGGCAATGATAGCGATCGGCGTCGTACCCGTGCGGCAAGGCGTCACCGCGTCGATCTCATGCGCGAAGAACGGTCCGATCGGCACCCACGGGAACATCCCCTGCGCCACGGCCTTCAACGAGTCGAATGGAGTCACGAGGATCAGACCGTCAAGCTTGCGGCGGGCGCTCAGCTGGGCGGCGACTCCCGTCCCGATGCTGAAACCGATTCCGATCACGCGCCGAGGCTTCAGACGAGCGACCGCCGCATCATAGACCAGGGGCGCGTCCTCGATCAGCTTCTCACCCGAGGGCGAACCGGTCGAGGGCGCGTAGCCGCGATAATGGAAAGCGACGACGTCGTTTCCGGGGAACAACTCGTGGAGATATTCGGCGACGTCCTGAGCGTTCCACGCATTGCCACCGAACCCAAGCAGCAAGGTCTCGCTCGCGTCCGGCGCATCGGCCGGCATGTGGATTCCCTGCAGCGTCTCACCATCCGGAGTCTTCACCTGCAGCCTTTCGGCACGGGGTGGCCACGGCCCTGCGGACCGCACGGCGTGCACCGGAAAGATCATATGGCTCTGGAATTCAAACATGCCGAAAAGGAGTCCGGTAACAGCCGCGGCGCCGAGCAGCGCCGCGATCAGCCGGCGAATGCGGCCTCGATCGCCGGCGTAACCCGATCGACGGTGTATGGCTTCTCGATCACCGGCGCATCGTTGAACTCGGGCGGCGGCGGATCAACATGCCCGCCAGTAGCAATAACGAAGGGCACA